>JAKBCJ010000038.1 GCA_021807975.1 Pseudomonadota bacterium
ACCCGGTCTCCGCGATCGCGCCCAGCGCCAGACCGGCCGCGACAGGTTCATCCAGGCCGATCGCCGCCCGGGTCTCCATTCCGGTCCAATCCAGCGCCCGCAGCGCGGGATGCGGTTGCAGGGCCAATGCCGGGGCCAGGGTCCAAGCCGCCAGATAGCGCCTTACCGCGGAGGGGAAATCGGCCAGCGAGGCGACGCGTTCAGCAGTGGCGCCCACAGCGGGAGAACTAACCCGAACCAGAAATGCGTCGGCCGGCCGGCCGGACACCCGGTCGGGGCGAACCGCGGGCACCCGGTCCAGCAGTCGGACCGCCGCCGCGGCGATGGCCGCCGGATCGGTGGACACCCCGCCGGCTGCCGCCAGTATCTCGTTGCGCGCGCTGCTCATGACGACGCCCTCCGGTTCCGGGTTTGCGCCATGAAACTCCGGCCGGAGGGTTGCGGCAGGTCGCGGTGGCGCGTCCAGCCGCCGGCCAGCGGCATCCAGCCGATCCAGCCGCCGCGCCCGAACAGGCGCATCGCCGGCAATGCCAACGCAGTCGCCAGACGATACAGTGCCGGGTGCAGCACCATGAAGCGCCACGCTCCCAAAAATCCTCGCACCGACGCCGGTTCCAGCCCCTCCCGCCAGGAGCGGTCGCGCCAGCCGCGCAGCAATGTGGGCAGCGGAATCGCGACCGGACAAACCTCCTGGCACTGGCCGTTCAAGGTGCAGGCGCGCGGCAGATCCTGCGATTGCGGCAGACCGTCCAGCACCGGGGTCAACACCGCACCCATCGGGCCGGGATAGGTGCCGCCATAGGCATGGCCGCCGATCTGGCGGAACACGACGCAATGGTTCAGGCAGGCGCCGCAGCGCAGGCAGCGCAGCATTTCGGCCAGCCCGTCGGTCAGCATGCGGGTTCGGCCGTTATCGACCAGCACGATATGGAATTCGTCAGGACCATCCGGGTCGCCCGCCCGCTTGGGGCCGCGGTGAAACGTGGTGTATTGCGTCAGTTCCGCCCCGGTGGCGGATCGCACCAGCAGCCGCAGCAAGCTCATGGCATGCGCCGTCGAGGGCACCAGCTTCTCGATCCCGGCGGTCACGATATGCACACGGGGCGGGGTGGTCGTCAGTTCCGCGTTGCCCTCATTGGTCACGGTGCAGACCGCGCCGCTGTCGGCAATCAGAAAATTAGCGCCGGAAATGCCCACATCGGCCGCCATGAACCGGCCGCGCAAGTGCCGCCGGGCACTGGCGACCATCGCTTCCACCGTTGCCATGGCACCGGGGTCGCGGTGATGCGCGCGAAACAGCTCGCCCACCTGCTCACGGGTCTTGTGCAGCGCCGGCCAGACGATATGCGACGGCGGGTCGCCGGCAAGCTGGATGATATGCTCCGCAAGGTCGGTCTCGACACGCTCGATCCCGGCATCCGCCAGCGCATGCGGCAGGCCGATCTCCTCCCCCAGCATCGATTTGGCTCGGGTAACGCTGCGCGCGCCGGCCTCGCGGCAGATCGAAACGACGATCTCGCAGGCTTCCCCGGCATTCCGAGCCCAATGGACCTTGGCGCCGGAGGCGATGGCGTTGCGTTCGAACTCCGCCAGATAGTGCCCCAGATGGGCGATGACGTGGTCTTTGATGTCCTTGCCCAGCATCCGGGCGGCGGCAAACTCGGGCCAGGCGGCAACGGCGGCGGCGCGCTTGGTGCGGGCCGTGCCAGTGGTGCGGTCGATCGCCAGCTTCAGTTGGGGATCGGCCAGCGCCCGATCCGCCCGCAAGGTGAACGCGGAGGCGGTCATCCGCCGATCGCCGGGCCGTTGGCCATGCCGGCGAGGACTTCGGCGGCATGATAAGCCCGAACCGACGACCCTTGCCGATGCAGCTTGCCGGCCATGTTCATCAGGCAGCCCAGGTCGCCGCCGAGCAGGATGTCCGCCCCCGTGGCTTCGATATGGGCTGCCTTTTCCTCGACGATGGCATTGGAAATAGACGGGTATTTCACGCAAAACGTGCCGCCGAAGCCGCAGCAGGTATCGCTGCCCTCCAGCTTGCGCAGCGACAGGCCGGCGACCCCCGCCAGCAGCTGGCGCGGCTGGGCTTCGATCCCCAGTTCCCGCAGCCCGGAACAACTGTCGTGATAGGTTGCGCTGGCTGCCATCCCGACACCTTCGGGCACCCAGCGCCGGATATCGGACAGGTAGCTTAGAAGTTCATGGGTGCGATTGGCGACGGATACGGCCCTGTCGTGCCACGCGGTTCCGGGTTCGAACAGTTCGGGGTAATGCACCCGGATGGTCGCGGCGCAGGACCCGGATGGAACTACGACATGATCGTATGGCTCCAGCAGCGCGATGGTATGTTGGGCGACCCGGGCAGCACCGTCGCGATCGCCGGAATTTAACGCCGGCTGGCCGCAACAGGTCTGCCGGCGGGGGATATCGACGCGGCATCCGGCCGCTTCCAGCAGGGCAATGGCCGCGAACCCGATGCCGGGCCGCATCGAATCCACAAGGCACGTAACGAACAGCCCGACGCGAGGAGCATCGGCGGCAGCGCTGGACACGGCGTTCCCCCCCTTTTCGCGGGACATTATTCTGGCCGGGCTATTCGATTTGGCACGGCCCATCGGTATTTATTATTACCCGACCATTTTTGGCAATATTTTTTTACCAGACATCGGACTGTCTCATATGTTGACCAGTTTTGCGGTTCGGATCAGTTTCATGCACCATCAGGACCGCCGACGGAGACGACCGTTGACTGAACATATCAAGCCCGTCCGCCTTGCCGACATCATCGCCGACCGCATTCAGACCATGATTCTGGAAGGCGTGCTACGGCCGGGCGAAAAGCTGAACCCCGAACGCGAACTCGCGGAGGCGCTTGGCGTCTCCCGCCCCTCGCTGCGGGAAGGGCTGGCGATCCTGGAGCAAAAAGGCCTGCTTGTGTCCGGCCGGTCCGGCACGGCGGTGGCCCGGTTTCTGCACCGGTTGACCGACCCGCTGGCCGCGCTGCTGGCCGACGACGAACGGGTGGCCGCCGATTATTTCGAATACCGGCTGGCGGTGGAACCGCGTGCATCCGCGCTCGCTGCCCTGCGATCGACCGAGGTGGACAAGGCCGCGATCCGCGACTGCCTGGACCGGATGCGGATCGCCCACCGGTCGGACGACCCGACCGATGAAGCCGATTGCGACGTGACCCTGCACGGCCTGGTCTATGAAGCGGCGCACAATGTCTTGCTGGTGCACATCATGGGCGTACTGGCGGACTTGATGCGCAAGAATATTTTCTACAATCGCGAACAGTTGTATCGCCGCACGGGGGTGCGCGCCACGCTGCTGGAACAGCATCTGGCGATCGGCGCGGCCGTTCTGGCGGGTGACCCGCCGGCCGCGGAACAGGCCGCGGCGGACCATATCCGGTTCACCCAATCCACGATCGAGGCCATCAGGCTGGACGAATTGCGTCTGGCGACATCGCTAAGGCGCATCGACCGGCGGGATCTGGTCGGCAACGGCGGCAAACCGGGATAGACCGCGTCGCTATTCCCTTGCGTTCTACTCTGTGGTTCTATTGCGCTACTGCCGGGTAACCCAATCGATAACAACCGCACAGGGAGTGAATTATGAACGAAATCCCCATCAACGCCCCAAATCTGTGGCGTTTGGAAACACCGGGCCACTCCGGCTGGGATCGCACGGCCAGGGTCGGCGACCCCAAGAAGTACTTCATGGTATCCACCGACAGCCACGCGAACGAACCGCCGGACCTGTGGGAAAAGCGCATCGAAGCAAAATACCGCGACCGCGTGCCCCGCATCATCACCGACGACCAGGGCGTGCAATGGCGCTATTGTGAGGGCTATCGCCCCGACCGCGTCCGCGTCATGAGCTTCGAGGGTGAGGACTGGGTCCGGTCCAAAGCCGGGGCCGACGTGCAGGACCGCATCCGCGACAACCGCGCCGACGGGGTGGATGTGGAAATCATCTTCCCGAACAAGGGTCTGGCGATGTGGGCGACGCCCGATCCGGTGTTTGCCAACGCGCAATGCCGCGTGTGGAACGACTGGGCGTGGGAACAGTTCGGCCCCCATCCAGAGTCGATGCTGCCGGTGGCTTCCATCGCAACCGGCGACCTGGACAGCGCGATGGCGGAGATCGAGCGTGTGGCCAAAATCGGCTTCCGCGCGCTGTCGCTGCCGTGCAAACCGGTCTGGGGCGGCCATGACGTCGATCACGTCAACTACAACCTGCCGCATTTCGATCCGATGTGGCGGCTGATCGAGGAAGCCGGCCTGCCGATGACGTTCCACGTTTCCACCGGCCGCGACCCGCGCGCATCCCGCGGCAATGGTGGTGCGGTGGTCAACTACGTCACCCACTCGCTGGCGCCGACCATCGA
The DNA here is from genome assembly GCA_021807975.1 of Pseudomonadota bacterium. Lineage (GTDB taxonomy): Bacteria > Pseudomonadota > Alphaproteobacteria > Acetobacterales > Acetobacteraceae > Rhodopila. The sequence continues at coordinate 4,394 of JAKBCJ010000038.1, forward strand.
GCCGGTGGCCAATTTGTGCGCGTCTGGCGTACTGGAACGCTTCAAAGGGCTGCGGTTCGCCACGATCGAGGCCGGTATCGGCTGGGTTGCCTGGCTATTGACCGCGATGGATGAGGCTTATCGGAAGCATCACATGTGGGTGCGGCCGAAGTTGCAGGGCCTGCCAAGCGACTACTTCAAGGCGCACGGCCTCGCGACGTTCCAGGAAGATCCGGTCGGCCTGTATTCGGCGGAGCGGTTCGGGCTGATGGATAACTTCGCCTGGGCGAATGATTACCCGCATCATGAGGGCACCTGGCCGCACTCCGCCGAGGCGATCGAACGGACGATGCCGGAGCTGAATGACGTGCAGCGCGCGAAGATTCTGGGGCTGAACGCGGCCAGGTTCTTCAACCTGACCGTTCCGGCGCATCAGCAGATCGCGGCCTGACCGGAAACGGCGGCGCCCCTTGAACGGGCGCCGCCGCTTTTCATCCGATGGCGGATGGATGTCGGGCCAGCGGCGTCACCACGATATCCATGAATGGAAACAGCGGCAGCGTCGAAAGCATCGCGTGCAGTTCGTCATGGTCCGAGGCGTCCAGCACGCTGATATTGGCGTACTGACCAGCTACACGCCACAAATGCACCCACTTTCCAGACCGTTGCAGGTCTTGCGCCCGGGACTTTTCCTCGGCCTTCAGATGGTCGAAAATCGCCGGGTCCATGTCGTGCGGAACACGAACGTCCATACGAACACAATACAGCATGGTTATTGCCTCCGGTAGCGGCGCAACTGGGCCGGGTCGAGTGTGACGCCAAGCCCCGGGCCGGTGGGCAGGTGAATGTGAAAATCCTCGAAGCGGAGCGGTTCCGTGACCAGATCGCCGGTCAGGATTTGCGGACCGAAATGCTCGCAACCCCATTCCAGATCGCCAAGTCCGGCAAAAACCTGCAGGTGGGCAGCCGCCCCGATGGAACTTTCCAGCAGGCAACCGCCGTAAAGCCCGATGCCCGCCGCCCGGGCCACCGCCGCGACGTCGCGGGTGGCCAGCAGGCCGCCGTGCTTAACCAGTTTCAGCGATACCACGTCGGCGGCGCTGGAACGCGCCACATCCAGCATGTCGTGGGTCGAGAATACGCACTCATCGGCCATCAGCGGTACTGTGGAGCGGGCACGCAGGCGGGCCATACCGGGCATGTTCCAGGCCGCCAGGGGCTGTTCGACCAGGGCGATGCCAAGCTCCGCCAGAATGGGCAGGCACCGCAGCGCCGTCGTTTCATCCCACGCCTGATTGGCATCGACGATCAGTTTTGCCCGGCCTTCCAGGGCGCCAGCAAGGCGCCGCATGCGGGCCATATCGGCTTCGGGCGCCTGCGCGCCGATTTTAACCTTGAAGGTGTTGTGCAACCGAGCGGCGATCTTGTGTTCGGCCTCCTCGATTTCCTGCACCGGATCGCCGGAGGCCAGGGTCCAGAGCACCGGCACGCTGTCGCGCACCGCACCGCCCAGAAGTTGCACGGCGGGAACGCCTGATGTTTTACCCACGGCGTCGAAAAGCGCGCTTTCGATCGCGCCCTTGGCGGCATTGTTACGCTTCGCGGCTTCGTCCATGCGCCTGCCGGCGGCGACGAACCGATCCGCGGGCGTGCCGATCAGGGCCGGTTTCAGATAGGTGTCGATGGTGGCCTTGATGCTCTCGACGCTTTCCTCGCTCCAGCGCGGGCCACCCAATGTGGCGGCTTCGCCGATGCCGGTTACGCCGTTGGCGAGACGAAGTTGGACGATCACATAGCTCTGCGCCGAGACGGACAGGGACGACAGCTTGTGCTTCCGAACGGTGGGCACGTCCACAATAGTGGCTTCGATTTCCTGGATCGCCAGATCGCGCCTTATTTCGGTGGGGATAGACAGGGAAAGGTCTGGCATTCGATGGCTCCGAAGTGGGCGCGAAAGGAAACCCGGCCGCCTGTGCAGCGGCCGGGGTTGGGATCAGGCGGCTTCCGCGTGCGGGCGCGTCACCACCGTATTCGGGGCGGTTGCCGCTTCACGGTGCATGATGAAATCGAAGGTTATTTCCGCGAACGGCGCGTTCAGGCCACGCGCATGAATAGCCGCCGGATCGGAAGAACGCCGCACGGCCGGGATCAGCCCGTCACGGGTAGCAAAGGCGAAGTCGTCGTGAAGGTAAGCATCGCCGTCGATGTTGATCTGAGTCGTCAGTTTCCGATAATTCGGTGCCGTTACGAAAAAGTGGATGTGCGCCGGACGATTCCCGTGACGGCCGAGTTGATCCAGCAGTTTCTGGGTCTGGCCTTCCGGCGGGCAGGCATAGCCGGCGGGCAGCAAAGTACGGAGTGTGTAACGACCCTGCTCGTCGGTTTCGATACGGCGCCGCAGGTTGAATTTCGACTGCGATGGATCGAAAAACGAGTAACCGCCCAAGGTGTTGGCATGCCAGACATCAACGATCGCACCGGCGACAGGGTTGCCATCCATGTCACGGACCTGCCCGTCCATGAACAACACCTCGCCCTGCTCGCTACCATCATCCAGACGCGCGTCATGTTTCGAAAGCGGCGCGCCGGCGATATAAAGCGGGCCTTCGATCGTGCGGGGCGTGCCGCCTTCGATGCCAGCCTTGCGTTCAGCCTGGTCCATGCGCAAGTCCAGGAATGTTTCGATGCCCAGTCCGGGAACCAGCAGGCCGGCTTCGTTGGCCTGGCCGAGGGCGGTTATGTAGCTGACGGCGGACCAGAACTCGTCGGGCTGGACATCGAAATCCTCGATGGTGCGGAACAGGTCCGACATCAGGCGATGCACGATTTGCTTGACGCGCGGGTTACCGGCGTCGTTGGTCAAACCACTGACCTTGGCCAGCAGGTCCTTTACATTGCCAGAGTTCAAAAGGGATTCGGTCATGTCTTATCCTCCAGGTTTGGTGATTGATTACCCAAGATCCCCACCCGCGACGGGCAGGGTGACGCCGGTGATGTAGGAAGCCTCGTCGGAGGCCAGGAACAGGATCGCCGCGGCCTGTTCCTCGGTCGTGCCATATCGTTTCATCAGACTGGATGAGAGTGTCTGATCGACGACCTGACGATACCATATCGTTTCTTGATCGGTCGGCTGCGCCGCATTGCGAGGGATGCGCCGTGGCGGGGCGTCGGTGCCGCCGGGTGCCACCCCGCAGACACGGATGCCGTGGTCGGCATATTCCATCGCAAGGCAGGCCGTGATTGCGTTCACCCCGCCTTTCGCCGCCGCGTAGGGAACGCGGTTGATGCCGCGCGTGGCAACGGACGAAACATTCACGATCGCGCCGCCGCCCGCCCCCACCATCGCCGGCAACACCGCTCGGCAGCACCACAAAGTCGGGAATAAAGAGCGGCGGATTTCCGCCTCGATCTGTGCCGGCTCATACGCCGCGTATGGTTTCGCCCAGATTGTGCCGCCAACATTATTGATCAGGATGTCGATCCGCCCGAACCGCGCCACAGCGGTTTGCATCGCGCTGTCCGCACCCGCGAACGTCTCCAGATCGCCAATGATCCCGGCAGAATCCGCGCCAATCGCATCCAGTTCCGCCGTGACGTCCAGCAGCAGTTCGGAGCGGTCAACCAGCGCCAGATGCCCTCCTTCTCGGGCGATGCGCAGCGCGACGGCCCTTCCGATGCCCTGGGCCGCGCCAGTCACGACCGCGACCTTTCCGGCGAAGCGTCCTGACTGGATGGGCATCACGCGGCCTTCCGTTGTAAAGCGCCGCTCGGGGCGAATTTCTCAAAATGGAAGCTGGCCGGGCTTATGCCCTGCCGGTCGAGCCAGCCGCGCACGGCCTCCACCATCGGCGGCGGACCGCATAAATAGATATCGACGTCGCCACCGTTCAGGTGCGCCGGATCGATATGCGCGGTGACGTAGCCCTTGCGCGGATAGTCGCTCTCGTCCGCGGCGACGCAGCAGGTGAAGGTGAAACCAGGGATCCGTTGAGCAAAGGCTTCCAACTGATCGACCGCGACGAGGTCATCGTCATTGGTTACGCCGTAGATCAGATGGACAGGCTGCGCGCATCCGGTCGCGGCGATTTTCGCCAGCATCGACAGAAACGGCGCCAAACCGGTGCCTCCGGCCAGGAACAGCACCGGGCGCCTGATGTCACGCAGGTAAAAGCCGCCGGACGGCCCGGCCACCGTGACGGGCACGCCGGGAACGGCACGGTCCCGCAGAAAGCTGCTCATGACCCCGTGCGGGATATAACGGACCAGGAACGAGAAAGTCGTTTCGCCAGGCGCTGAACTGAAGGAATAGGAACGCGTTTGATCCGTCCCCGGCACAGTGACGTTGACATATTGCCCGGGCAGAAAGGCCATCCCGGACGGCACTTCCAGCGTAAAGGCAATCGCGGTATCAGACAGTCGTTCCACCGCAGTCAGGGTCGCCGCCAAGGTCTGGCTTTTAATACGGCAGGCCACTGATGACGCCGCGACCGAAATCACCAGATTGCTCGCGGGACGTATCTGGCACGCCAGCGCATAGCCGCGGGCGAACTCCTGTTCGCTCAGCGCATCTTCGATATAGCTGCCGGCATCGAAGTCGCCCGATTCCACATGGCATTTGCAAGTGCCGCATGCGCCATCGCGGCAGTCCATCGGGATGTTGATGCCGGATCGGAATGACGCATCGGCAACCGTCTCGTCTGGACCGCAGGCAATGAACCGGGTCACCCCGTCTTCGAAATTCAGCGCGATATCGCGGAGCATTTTTCCCCCCGTCAGGTCAGATATGATAGATATCGACTACATGATGGATGTAATCGTTCTTCAGGATGACTTTCTTGTTCTTGATCGATGGCACATCGCTTGTCGTATCCAGCGTGTAGAAAGACGATCCGAAATACGTGTCCACCGTCTTGTAGCGGAAGCTGAATGTCACCCAGTTGAACCGCAGCCGGCAGATTCCGGCGGTCTGATCGACGATCTCGACATTGCTGATGTTATGCGATGTCCGCGGCTCCGGCAGGCTGGTGGCGCTCGACCGGTCGGTCTTGATGCGGAAGACGCGATCCTCCAGTCCACCGCGATGGGCATAGTAGATCAACGAGATCTCTGTTTGTGGATCGCTGACCAGCGTCTCGTCATCATCCCACGACGGCATCCAGAATTCGACATCCGGCGCATAGCACGCCAGCCAGCCATCCCAGTCCTTGTCATCCAGCAGACGCGCCTCACGAAACAGAAACTGGCGTGCGTCTTCGATCGAAAGCGGGGTCATTGTCGTGCTCCTACGCCTTGACTTCGGTTTCGGCGGCCAGCGCCTTTTGCATCGTTTGCTGCCAGTACTTGTGCTGGATAACGAAAAGGCCTTCATCCTCGGTCCGCACGCCGCTCAGCAGCGGCTTTAATCCGATGGCCTCGGCGGCTTCGTCGGCACCCTCGATCCAGTGCTGCGCGCCCCGGCTCATATCGTTCCAGCGGGCGGCCCGTCCCAGATAGGACATCTGGCAGGCGCGGAATTCCTCCAGGTCGTCCGGTGTGGCCATACCACTGGCGTTGAAGAAGTCTTCGTATTGACGGATCCGCCGCGCCCGCGCCTCGGCATCCTCACCCTTCGGTGCGATGCAGTAGATCGTGACCTCGGTCTTATCCACGGCGATCGGCCGGTAGGTGCGAATCTGCGAGCTGAACTGGTCCATCAGATAAACATTGGGGTAGAGACACAGATTGCGGGACCGCTGCACCATCCAATCGGCCTGGCTTTGGCTGAACCGTTCGGCCAGTTCGTCCCGCCGGCCCCAGTTCGGACGGTCCTGTGGGTTGGCCCAGTTGGTCCACAGCAGCAAATGGCCATGGTCGAAAGAGTAGAACCCACCGCCCTTTTTCGCCCAGCCACCAGCGTCCATGGCGCGAACGGCGTCCAACTGTTCGGCCTGCTTGCGATGATTGGTCGTGGCGGCATAATTCCAATGCACCGCACTGACATGATAGCCGTCGGCGCCGTTCTCGGTCTGTAACTTCCAGTTGCCGTCATAGACATAGGTCGATGACCCGCGCAGCACCTCCAACCCCTCCGGCGACTGATCCACGATCATGTCGATGATCCGGGCGGCTTCTCCCAGATGTTCGGTAAGCGGCAGAACGTCCGGATTGAGGCTGCCGAACAGGAAGCCGCGATAGGATTCGAAGCGCGCGACCTTGGTCAGGTCATGCGATCCGTTCTTGTTGAACGCTTCCGGGTAACCGGCCCCGCGTGAGTCCTTCACCGCGATCAGTTTGCCGGCGTTGCTGAAGGTCCAGCCATGGAACGGGCAAGTATAGCTGGTCTTGTTGGCCCGCTTGTGGCGGCACAGCATCGCGCCACGGTGGCTGCATGCGTTGATAAAGGCGTTCAGGACGCCCTCTTTGCTCCGAGCGATGAAGATCGGCTGGCGACCCATCGTCGTGGTAAAGTAGTCGTTGTTATTGGGGATCTGGCTCTCATGCGCGAGGTATATCCAGTTGCCCTCGAAGATGTGCTTCATCTCCATCTCGAAGATGTCCGGGTCGGTGAAAATATCCCGCCCCACGCGATAGGCACCGGTCGCGGCGTCATCCACCAAGGCTGTGTCGAGTGTGTTCTGGACGTTATCAAGCATCGCGGCCCTCCTTACGATACCTTGGAGGTTGTTTCCTCCGGCGGTGCCTTCATCGCAGCTTCCCTTCAGCGCCGTCCAAGACTAATTGGGTCGCCACAATACCCGGGAGGTATGGAGATGGAGCTTCGGCATCTGCGGTATTTCGTGGCGGTTGCGCGTGAACGGAACTTCACCCGCGCGGCGGAGGTGCTGCATATCGCGCAACCGCCGCTGAGCCGGCAGATTCAGCAACTGGAAGATGAGCTTGGCATAGGCTTGATCGAACGCGGCAGCCGACCCTTGCGGCTGAGCGAAGCGGGAAGGTTGTTCTATGAACAGGCGGTCCAGGTACTCGACCGTATCGATGAGATAAAGACCCTGGTAAGCCGGTTGCGGGACGCCGACCGGGGCCGGTTCAGCATCGGATTTGTCGCATCCACGTTATACGGGAAGTTGCCGGAGGTCATCCGTTCCTATCGCGCGGCCCGCCCCAATGTGGAGATCGCGCTGTTGGAAATGACCAGCCTGGAACAAATCGCGGCGTTGAAAGAAGGCCGCATCGACGTCGGGTTCGGCCGCATCCCGCTGGACGATCCGGCACTGGAGCGGCAGTTGTTGCGCAACGAAAAGCTAATCGCCGCAGTCCCGGCCAATCACCCGGTTCTGACAAGTGGCAAAGCGCTTCGTCTGGAGGACCTCGCTGACGAACTGCTGGTCGTTTACCCGAGGGCACCGCGGCCAAGCTATGCGGATCAGGTATTGTCACTGTTTCGCGAAGCCGGCCTGAAACCGCCGGGCGTTCAGGAAGTGCGCGAACTGCAGACCGCGCTTGGTTTGGTCGCGGCGGCGATGGGGGTGTGCCTTGTGCCGGCGTCGGTCGAGACTTTGCGCCGTGACAATGTCGCCTACCGCCCGCTCGACTCTGTGCAGGCGGTCTCGCCGATTATCATGAGCAGCCGCAAGGGCGACCGGTCGCCGGAGATCGCGCTGATCCTGCGGCTCATTCGTCAGATGTATCGCAGGGAAAAGATTGTATTCGGCGCCTAACCCGCTGCCCGTTCGCGCCGGCTTTCCGTCCGCAACTGCCCGCAGGCGGCCAGAATATCCTGCCCGCGCGGCGTGCGGATCGGCGCGGAGAACCCGGCCGCCATCACGATCGCCGCGAACCGGTCCAGCGCGGCCTTGCCACTGACTTCGTATTTCGATCCCGGCCAGGGGTTGAACGGAATCAGGTTCACCTTGGCCGGCAGCCCGGCGATCAGGCGCACCAGTTCCCGAGCCTCGGCTTCGGAGTCGTTGACGCCTTTCAGCATGATGTATTCGAAGGTGATCCGCCTTGCGTTGGAAGCCGGAGGATACCGCCGGCATGCCGCCAGGACCTCAGCAATGGGGTATTTGCGGTTCAGCGGCACCAGCTCGTTACGCAGTTCGTCGGTCACCGCGTGCAGCGACACGGCCAGGTTCACCCCCAGCTCCGCCCCCGCGCGATCCATCATCGGCACCACGCCGGATGTGGACAGCGTGATCCGGCGGCGGGACAGGCCAATGCCCTCCCCATCCATCACGATCTTCATCGCCTTGGCGACGTTGGTATAGTTGTACAGCGGCTCGCCCATACCCATCAGCACGATGGTGGACAGCAGGCGCGGGGTTTCGCCCTTAGGGGACGGCCATTCGCCATAGGAATCGCGCGCGGCCATGAACTGCCCGACGATTTCCGGCGCGCCGAGGTTGCGCACCAGGGTCTGGGTGCCAGTATGGCAGAAGCGGCAGGATAAGGTGCAGCCGACCTGGGAGGAGATGCAGACCGCGCCGCGATCCTCGACCGGGTCGGGGATATAGACCGTCTCGGCTTCCTGACCGTCGCGGAAGCGGAACAGGAATTTGCGGGTTTCGTCCACCGATGTCTGCACGACCGCCGCCTCGGGACGCCCGATGACGAACTTTTCGGCCAGCCGCACCTGCAAGGGCTTGGCGATTGAGGACATACGGGCGAAATCGGTCACGCCCTGGTGGTAAATCCAGTGCCACAACTGTTTGACGCGAAACGCGGGTTCGCCGATCGCCGCCATCTCGGCGGTCAGTTCGGTGCGGTCCATGCCGACTAGGTCGCGCCGCCCGTCCGGCAGCACGACTTCCGGCGGATTGAACAGCGCGGACTTCGCAAGGACCCTCTCGCGATCAGCTTCCGAAAGGTCGCTCACTTCGCGGGGCACGCCTTGACGATGGCCTTATAGGCATCCCCGAAGCCCTTCAGGCTGAACGTGTCGGCCACTTCCTTCGGAGCCGGAGACCGGGCGATCGCCCGCGCCGCTTTGTCGAACGCCGCAACCGCGGCTTTGCCGTCGCGGGCGAAGGCGTTGCGTCCGGCGGTGTAGAACTCCAGCGCCGTCCGATCGACCTGCACCGTCACGGCGGCGTTGGCCGCGTAGGTCAATCCGGCCTCGATCGCGACCGAGTCGCGGCCGGACGCGCGTTCCGTCACCGTCAGGATCACCGGCCCCCGCCCCGACAGCGCCGGAGCCGAGGTTTGCGCCCTGGTGAACGCATAACAGACCGTTTGCCCGCCTTCCTGGTGGGTCGCGGCGACCCAGTCGCCGAACTCGCCAATTTTTTTCGGGCCGGAGGGCGTGCCGTGGGCCGCGGCGGCCGGCTTCTTGGCATCGGCCGCCACCGGCAGGGCCACCAGGGCCGCGAAAATCAGGAAGGGCAGGAATCGTGTGTTCATGGCGCACCAATAGTGCCGCCGTCCGCGCCGAACAAGCGCGACGGAGTCATATCTTCTTCGCGTCCCCCGACGGGCCGTTGGCTTGCAGCCAGTCCGGGATGGTCTTGCGAAACCGCGGCGCGCCGTGGCCGGTTGGCGGCAAGGGCTGGATCGGGCCGCCAGACCCAACCGGCCGTTCGGCGAACCTGCCATGCTGGAGCACCCGGTCGTAGAGCACCAACGCGCCGGCGACGGCCAGATTCAAGGAAAACCGGGTCGGAATCCGGATGACGTGGTCGCAGCGTTGCAATAACGCATCCGACAGACCCGCCCGCTCCGGCCCCAGCACATACGCGGCGTTCAGCGGATGGCGGAACGACGGCAGGTCGATCGCGTCGTCCAGCAGTTCGATACCGACCAGGGCGCAGCCGCGCGGCAGGGAAATGTCGGCCAGGGTTGGGTACCGCCACATCGGCACATGCAATGGCGTGTCAGCGGTGTCCGCCGTCCGAGCGGCGCGGGCATCCCATCCCGAGCCGATCGTGAAACAGAACGCGGCCCCAAAGGCGTGACCAGTGCGCAGCAGTGCGCCGATATTCGCGGATTTGGAGACGCCTTCGGCGCCGATTCCGAAATACCCCCGGGTTTTGGCTTCAACCATGCAGGCGGTTTATGACGGCCGCACCGGCGGCGCAACTGCCCCGCCGGGTTGTCTAAACCATCATGGCCAGTGTCTGCGCCGGCGCCAGCGGCCGGGGCAAGGACTGCAGGTCGTCTCTGCCCGCGGCGATCCGCATCGCTTCCGCCGTTTGCCGGTCCGCCGGCAGGAAGGCCTCTATCGACAGTTCCGACACGGTGATATCGACCGGGGTCGCAAACAGCGTGCTCGTTTCATAGAACGACATAATCCCGTCCATCGTCGCCAGCCGCAGCGGAACGGCGACCATATCGGGGTCCGCCGGGTCCGTGGCGGCACCATTGGCTCGCACGCTTGGATATTCCCGAATTTCGTCCAGCAGATCGATCAGGCCGCTGTCGCCGGTGCAATCGATCCGGCGGCGCAGGCGGCCGATGGCGTGCCCCCGCCACTGCGGAAGATTGACGATACGCGATGCCATGCCGGCCGGGTGCAGCAGCAGGCGCAGCAGATTGACGGGGGGACGCAACAGCAGCGGTTCCGCGCCGGACAGAAGGTACGCAACCGCCCGGTTCGCCGCGACCATCGTCCAGCGCCGATCAACGGCCAGCGCCGGGTTCGGGTCATGGGCGGCCAGAACCGCATCCACCGCTCGGCGGACCATATCCAGCGGCGGCGCGTCCAACGACCGTTCCTCGAACACCGAGGAAAACCCGGCGGCATTCAGCAAGTCATTGCGATTTCGCAGTGGAATTTCCAGGCAGGCCGCCAGCCGCAGCAGCATTTGCCGGCTTGGACGCGACCGTCCAGTCTCCAGAAAGCTGAGATGCTTTGTCGAAATTCCGGCCTCGCTCGCCAGATCGTACTGGCTCATGCGCCGTCGAACGCGCCATTCCCGCAGGAGCGAACCCGGGGTCCGAACCGATGGTTCCGTGTTCAACCTCCGCTTATCCTTTCTTTTGGGCGTGGACCTGACCGGCAGGCAGTCCCCAGCGAGGAATGTGCTTTTTGTCCGTGCGCCTGGATAGGACGGCGGCGTTTTCGCACAGTTATAAAATCGTGAATCTGCCGCACCTACTCGTGAATTCGTTCGAAATTCACGGATGGTCAACGGCCGCGAGGGCGATTAACGTCCGGGCGACGTCAAATTCTCGATGATGACAAGAGTCCATACGCCGCCGCGACTGGCAATCATATCCGATATTTCGGCGAATTCATTACCTGACAGAGAATTTCTTCCAGAAAGGAAATATCGTAACAGTATCCGGCCGGAACCGGCCGGACTCGAAAGGATGAAGCCCGTGACCATCCCGCCCGCCGACCTGTTCGCACCGTTCGTCGCGACCCTCGGGCGGGGGCCGGGCCGGTCGCGGGCACTGACCCGGGAGGAGGCACGAACCGCCTTTGGAATGGTGCTGCGCGGGGAGGCCGACCCGCATCAGGTCGGTGCCTTCCTGATGCTGCTGCGGTTCCGGGGCGAGGATGCGGAGGAAACCGCCGGCATGACCGAAGCCGCACGCGCCCGGGCCGGTCTCGGCGGCATCGACGCCGACCTGGACTGGCCATCCTATGGTTCGGGGCGGACCCGGGGGGCGCCATGGTTTCTGCTGTCGGCGCTCGCACTCGCCCGATCCGGCATCCGGGTGCTGATGCACGGGTCGAATGCGTTTTCCTACGGCATGACCGTACAGACCGGGTTGGCCGCGCTTGGCCTGCCTTCGGACGATGGGGCGCGGTCGTTGAAGACGACCGGCTTCGCCTACCTGCCGCTGAAAGCCCTGGCGCCCGCCATGGACCGGCTGCTGGATATGCGCCGGCTGTTCGGGCTGCGGTCCCCGGTCAACACCGTGGTGCGCCTGCTGAACCCCGCCGATGCGCCGGCCGGCATCGATGGGGTGTTTCACCCCGCCTATATCGATGTGCATCTGGGGGTCGCCGAACGCATCAACCGCGGCAGCCTGCTGGTACTGAAGGGCGGCGGCGGAGAGGCCGAACGGGTGCCGCTGAAACCCGCGACGGCATCGCTGTGGACAAAGGACGGCGGGCGCAGGACCATCGACCTGCCGGCGGTCGAGGGCCTGGCGCCGCACCCGGCCGCCGCTGACACCCCGGCCTCGTTTGCCGCCGTCTGGAACGGCGAAATCGCCCCCAAAACACCGCTGGCGGCGATCCAGGCGACCATCGCCCTCGCGCTGCTGGCCATGGGACGCGCCACCGACCCCGCCCGGGCGATGGAAGACGCCGCTTCGATCTGGGCGCAGCGGCGTTAAGCGGGTAGAAGGCGGGTCATGCGCTACATATCCACTCGCGGGCAGGCGCCCGCACGCGATTTCGCCGATGTCCTGCTCGCTGGCCTGGCCGAGGATGGCGGGCTGTTCATGCCGGAAACCTGGCCGCATTTCGGCCCGGCCGACTGGCGGGCCATGCGCGGCCTGCCCTACCCCGAACTCGCCGCCCGGGTCATGCAGCCGTTCATCGGCGGCGCCATCCCGTTCGAGGTGCTGCGCACGATCTGCCATGAAGCCTATGCCGGGTTCGGCCACACAGCGATCGTGCCGCTGATCCAGTTAGAAACGAACCTGTTCGCGCAGGAACTGTTCCACGGCCCCACCCTGGCGTTCAAGGACATGGCCATGCAGGTGCTGGGGCGCCTGTTCGACTACGTGCTGACCCAGCGCGACCAGCGGGTAACAATCGTCGGCGCGACCTCCGGCGACACCGGATCGGCGGCGATCGAGGCCTGCGCCGGCCGCGACCGCGTCGATATCGTGATCCTGCATCCGCACGAACGCACCAGCATGGTTCAGCGCCGGCAGATGACCACCGTGCTGGCGCCGAATGTCAGCAATATCGCGGTGCAGGGCACCTTCGACGACTGCCAGGATCTGGTGAAGGCGATGTTCGCCGATGTCCCGTTCCGAAACGAGGTCCGGCTGTCGGCGGTGAATTCCATCAACTGGGCCAGAATCGCGGCCCAGATACCCTATTATATCGCGGCGGCGCTCGCGCTCGGCGCGCCGGACCGGGATATCGCCTTCAGCGTTCCCACCGGCAATTTCGGCAACGTCCTCGCCGCCTGGTCCGCCCGGCGCATGGGTCTGCCCATCGCTCGGCTCATCGTCGGATCAAACCGTAATGATATCCTGACGCGGTTCCTGGAGTCCAACGACATGTCCATGGTGCCGGTGGAACCATCGTTGTCCCCCAGCATGGATATCCAGGTCAGCTCTAACTTCGAGCGGCTGCTGTTCGAACTGCTGGATCGCGATGCCGACAAAACACGCGACACGATGCTGGATTTCCGCCGCGCCGGCCGGATGACGGTCCCGGACCCGGTCTGGCACCGCACACGCGGACTGTTCCACGGCTTTCGGCTGGACGATCCCGGCACCGAAGCGGAAATCCGCCGTCTGCACGCCGCGACGGGATATCTGGCCGACCCGCATACCGCCATTGGCATCGCCGCCGCCCGGGCGCTGCCCTGTGCCGGCGGAGTGCCAACGGTGGCAATGGCAACCGCCCATCCGGCCAAATTCCCCGACGCAATGGAACGGGCAACCGGGCAGCGGCCGGCACTGCCGCCCCGGATGGCCGATTTGTTCGAGCGGGAGGAGAGATTTACGATCCTGCCGAACGATCTGACGGCCATCGAGGCCGCGGTGCGGGCACTGGCCGGGCGGGATTAACCCGCGATGGATCGGCGCACGACCGCCAGCGTACGCGTTCGCGCCGAATCGGGCGCCCGCCCGCCGCTGCCCAGCATCGTTACGAACAATTTATCAGATCGCGCGGTCGCGGCAGGTGGCGCTGGTCCTCCGTTTGGGGCGCCGCCAGGGCGCTGGCCATATGACGGACCCGCCCACGGCCTTGATTTTGGATCGATGCGGCACCATCGATTAAGATACGGGGACTATTCCCTGAAACAGTCTTTGCCCCATGTACAACGGGGTTGATGGACGTGCCAAAATGATTTCCTCACGGACGGGCTCGCCGTTCCGAATTGCCATTTTGGCCCTTGCCCTTGGCGCCGCATGCGTCGCGGGCGACGCCCGGGCTCAGCACGGCGGCGGCGGCGGCCATGGGGGCGGCGGAGGTGGTCACGGCGGAGGGGGCGGCTGGCACGGCGGAGGTGGCGGCTGGCGCGGTGGTGGTGGCGGCTGGCGCGGTGGTGGCTGGCGTGGCGGCGGCTGGCGTGGCGGCGGCTGGGGTGGTGGCTGGCGTGGCGGCTGGGGAGATGGCTGGCGTGGCGGCTGGGGCGATGGCTGGCGCGGAGGCGGCTGGGGCTGGGG
>JAKBCJ010000406.1 GCA_021807975.1 Pseudomonadota bacterium
TCTGGTGACCGACGATCTGGCGATGAAGGCATTGTCCGGCGCCCCGGCCGATCTGGCATTGCGGGCGCTTGCCGCCGGCTGCGATATCGCCCTGTATTGCAGCGGCGATCAGGTTCCGACCCGGGCGCTGTTGCGGCAATGCCCGCCGCTGACGCCGGCCGCGCAACGCCGGCTTGCCGCCGGGCGCACCGCCGCCGCGGCCCGGCGGTTGACCCTGGACCGAACCGCCCTGGCCGCCGAACGTGATCGGCTGCTGGGGTGAGCCTGTACCTGCTCGATCTCGCGCTGGCGGCGATTCCGATCATTCTGGCGATCACCTTGCATGAGGCCGCGCACGGCTACGCCGCCCTGGCGCTGGGCGACACCACCGCCCGCGATGCCGGCCGGCTGTCGCTGAACCCGATCAAGCATATCGACCGGTTCGGCACGATCATTCTGCCCGGCTTCCTGCTGATCAGCCAGTTGCTGATGCCGCCGCACAAGATCTACTTCATGTTCGGCTGGGCAAAGCCGGTGCCCGTGGGCGCCTGGAGGTTTAAGAACCCCCGCCGGGGCATGGCGATCGTCGCCACCGCCGGCCCGCTGATGAACTTCTTCCTGGCGTGGCTGGCCGCGCTCGTCATGCCGATGGCGGACAACCCCTCCGCGATCCAGGCCATGGTGCAGCAGTTCCTGCTGTACTTCATGCTGTCCAACCTGGTGCTGGGGCTGTTCAACCTGGTGCCGATTCCGCCGCTGGACGGTGGCCGCATCGCCGTCGGTCTTCTCCCGCTCAACCTCGCGAACGCCTGGGCTCGGTTGGAACGCGCGGGCATCCTGGTCGTGTTGCTGGTGGTGTTCATCCTGCCCCGGGCGATCGGGGTCGATCCGGTCGGGCAGGCGCTGGACACCGTGCTGCCTTGGGCATTCCGGACGCTGTTCTGGCTCGCCGGCCATAACGTCGATGGCTTCGGTGGAAACATCATCTGACGCCACCCGCCCGGATGAAAACCTCGTCCTTCGGCTGGAGGGGTTCGAGGGTCCGATGGACCTGCTGCTGGACCTTGCCCGCTCGCAAAAGGTCGATCTGGCGAAAATCTCCATCCTGTCCCTGGTCGATCAGTACCTCGCGGTGATTGAAGGCGCCAAGCGCGTCCGGCTGGAACTGGCGGCGGACTGGCTGGTGATGGCCGCGTGGCTGACCTGGCTGAAATCCCGGCTGCTGGTTCCCGCCGCCGCCGATGACGATCTGGAAAGCGGTGAGGAAGCCGCCGAAGCCCTGGCGGCGCGGCTGCGGGAAATGAACGTGATCCGCACCCTGGCGGCATGGCTGAACGCCCGTCCGGTGCTGGGGCAGGATGTCTTCCCGCGTGGCAGCCCTGAAAGCCACATCGAATACGACCGATCCAGGATCGTGATCGAGGCCGGCCCGTTCGTGCGGGCATATCTGGATGCGATCCGCCGCGGCACCAAAGCCTCACCCTACACCCCGCGCGCATTGACGCTATGGACCGTGCAGGACGCGCTGCGCCGGCTGGCTGATCTGGTGGGAAGCCTGCCCGACTGGACGACTCTGGAGCAATTCCTGCCCGACCATATGGACAGCCCCACCGAACGCCGGGCGGCAATGGCCAGCACCTTGCTGGCGAGCCTTGAAATGGCGCGCGGCGGTGCCGTTCGGCTGCGGCAGGAGGAAGCGTTCGGGCCGATTCTGGTGCGCCGGGGCAGCGGTGATATAGACCGCCCGGAATGAGCGATGATCCCGACCAGACCCCGCAACCCACCCCGGCGCCGGTGCGCGAACCGGACGAGGACGCGCTGCGCCTGGCCGAAGCGCTGGTGTTTGCCAGCGCGGAGCCGGTAACGGCCCGCGGCCTGGCGCGCATCCTGCCGGACGATATCGATGCCGGCGCCGTGCTGGCCGCGTTGCGCGCCCGCTATGCCGGCCGGGGTGTCGAACTGGTCGATGCCGGCAACGGCGTGATGTTCCGCTCCGCCCTGGATCTGGCGCCCCGCCTGCGGAAGGTGATCGAAACACCCCGGCGCCTGCCGCGCGTGGCGATGGAAACCCTGGCCATCGTCGCCTATCATCAGCCGGTGACCCGGCCGGAGATCGAGCACATCCGCGGCACCGCCCTGTCGCAGCAGACGCTGGAGTCGCTGCTGGAACTGAACCTGATCGCGCCGAAGGGCAGGCGGGAAAGCCCCGGACGCCCGACGCTGTGGGGCACGACACCCGAGTTTCTGGCCCATTTCGGCCTGAAAGACCTGCGCGAACTGCCCCGCCGCGAGGACCTGCTGCTGGAAACCGCGCCCCCTAAGCCGGTGCCGGAGTTACTGCCGCCAGACCTTCAGCCGCCGTCTGACTGATTCCGCCCTCTTCAAGAGGGGCCTGTCATGCAAATCGCCCATATGTGGATTGGTCAGAATCACTGGCTGATTTCGTCTTCCCTCTGTTATGCTGCGCCGCACCATTAGGGAAGAACGTCCTTCGCCCCATGTCCGGCTGCTGTCGGCATCAATCGAAGGAACGTGTAAAATGAACGCATCTACAACGACATATGGTCACGCTGGCACCGCTGCCCATTCCGGCGGTCTGTTCGCTCTCATCTCGGCTAAGGTCCAGAATGCGCGTGCGCGTTGGGCCGAAAAGCGCGCCCATGACCGCGATATGGCGGATCTCTATCGCTTCAGCGACCGTGAATTGTGGGATATCGGCATCAGCCGTTCCGACTTCATGGCCGTCGATAACGGCACTTTCCGCCGGGATTAAGACGGCCTGGCGTTTGGTTGAGACTGTGGGAAACAACCGCGCCAAAACAGGCGCGGTGGGTTGGGGCCGTCGTGGCCGTGCTGATCGCGGCCATGACGGATGCGGCAGCCCGGGTTTCCGCCAACGCGTTGCTTAGAGCGGCATCAGGGGCCTGAATACAGAAGCCCTGAAGTCTCGAACCTGGAGATCCCAAGTCGCGGCAAGTATCACGCTGCCAGCTCCGCTACCGTGGGCACCCCGTCGGAAACGGTCGTGCGATGTAAATCGCGGACCTGCGTTTCGTCATACTCCCGAGCGCGATGCATCGTGCAGCGGTTGTCCCACATCACCAGATCGCCCGCCGTCCAGCGATGAGTATGGACAAATTGCGGCTGGGTCGCGAACTCGATCAGGTCCATCAGCATCATGCGGGCCTCCGGTTCTTCCATCCCGCGAATGCGCCCGGCGTGCGAGGACAGAAACAACGACTTCCGCCCCGACCCGGGATGCGTCCGCACCATCAGTTGCGGCACCGGGGCCATCCTGGCGCGCTCCTCCTCCGACCAATCGGTGAAGCCGATCTTCGCCCGGGAGAACAACTGCGTGTGTTCGCAGATCAAGCCGTCCAGAAATGCCTGCTTCCGCTCCGGCAGGGCGTCCCAAGCCGCGCGCATATCGGCGAACTGCGTCTCCCCGCCCTCCGATGGGACAGTGCGGGCCGACAGCAGCGAAAACCTGGCTGGAACGCGCTTGAAACTGCTGTCGGAGTGCCACAACCGGTTTCCCAGTCCGTTCAGCCGCAAACGGTCGTCTTTTGCCCGAACGCGGTTGTTTTCGTCGAGGTTGGAGATGTCCGAAACATGCGGGTCCAGCCGCGGCACGAAATCCTTGCGGTAGAGTTTGACGGTGGTTTCCAGATCGCCGAACCGGCGGCTGAATGCCATCTGCTGCGCGTCGTCGATGAACTGGCCGGGAAAGACCAGCACGCCATACTGGTTGATGGCATCCTCGACCGCCGCGACGGCGGCGCCGGTCAGCGATTCCCGCAAATCCAAGCCGGTGACTTCCGCCACAAAGGCCGGACTCAGTGGCTTTACCGCAATGGACATTGCCTTCTCTCCCTTGTTACCCCCAGCCTAAAGTCCGGCGGCCGGAATTGGCAAATAACCGGACAGTTTCCGCCGCCGCGAAACCGCGCTAACGTCCGTTTATAAGCCCGCGAAATGCCGGGCGGCGGGAGGAAACACAATGATGCCTTCGATCGATCGTTCCGTCAGCGTGAATCGTAACAAAAAATCGCGGGAAGGCTGAAACGATGCTTCCAGCCCTCGATATCGACCCGTTCCGCCGGGATTTTTTCGACGATCCGTACCCCGCCCATGCGGCGATGCGCGACGCCGGTCCAGTGGTGTACCTGCCGCGCTACGATATCCACGCCGTCGCCCGGTATGACGATGTGCGCGCCATGCTGATGGATTGGGGTAGCTATAGCAGTGCCCGCGGCGTCGGCATCTCTGATTTCGCCAAGGAAAAGCCGTGGCGGCTGCCAAGCCTGCTGCTGGAAACCGACCCGCCGCTGCACGACCGGACCCGCAAGCTGATGGACAAGGTGTTGTCGCCGGCCGCGGTGCGGGCATTGCG
>JAKBCJ010000407.1 GCA_021807975.1 Pseudomonadota bacterium
ATGCCGGCATTCGCTGCCGCGAACCGTTCAGGGCGTTTGTACGGCGGGATTTCGCCGCGGTGATGGGGGTGAACGCCGCGGCGGCGCTCTTGGCCAGTCAGGCGGCTATCATCCATCTGGGCAGGACCATGGCGTTCGAACTGGCGCGGGACGGCATCCCGGTGAACACCGTCAGCCCCGCGCCGATCGCGGCGCACGACGCTCTGGACACCCGGGGCAAGCCGCCCGCACGGGATGGCTGGCCATTGCGCGGCGGTCGCCGTATATCGGGCGGGTTTACCATCTTCAGGCCCGTAGCGATTCATGATCTCTCAATTCCGCAAATTCACCGAATCCTGGGTCGCCCGGATATTCTTCGTCGTGATGGCGGTGTCGTTCGTCGGGTGGGGCATCAGCAGCGACCTGTTCCGCTTGATGGGTCCGCCGAGCTGGGTGGCCACGGTCGGCGGGGAGAAAATTGAAACCGCCGCGTTCCAGGCCGAATTCCAGCGCGCCATGGCGCAGCAGACCAAGAATCTGCCGGCCAACCAGGAACCCCCGGCCGGATTGCGGATGCAGGTCGGGCAGCAGACGCTGGAACGGATGGTCGCGCAGCTTGCGCTTGCGCAGGAACTGAAGGCGCTGCGGATCGTCACCCCGGACGATGCGCTTGCCGCGCGGGTGCGCGCGATGCCGGCGTTCCGGGGAACGGACGGGACATTCAGCAAGGACGCGTTCGCCACGGTCCTGCGCAACAACGGCTACACCGAGGCGCGGTTTTTGGCCGATTTGCGCACCGATATTTCGCAGAAGCAGTTGCTGTCCACGCTGACATCCTCGGTCGCGGCCCCGGATGCCGAGGTTACGCCATTGTACCGGACTGAATTCGAGAAGCGGTCGGCCGATATGGCGCTGTTCCCGTTTGCCGCCGCACCCGAACCGGCGGCACCAACCGACGCGGAACTGAAGCGGTGGTACGAAAACCATCCCGACAGCTACACCACCCCGGAATACCGCCGGATCAAGGCCATCGAGCTTTCGCCGCAGTCGCTCGCGCCCGAAATCAAAATAACCGACCAAGAACTGCACGCCGCCTATGACGAACACAAGGCAGAGTTCGTCATCCCGGAAAAGCGCTCCGCACAGGTGATTTCCGCACCCGACGAGGCGAAGGCCAAGGCGCTTATGGCCCAGTGGCAGGGCGGCGCCGCCTGGACCGCGATGCAGGCAGCCGCCACAGCGGCGGGTGCGTCGGGCATCACCGAGGATAGTGCCACAGAGGTGGAGTTCCCCGATCCCGATCTGGCCAAGGCGGTGTTCTCGGCCCCGGCGGATACGGTGTCGCAGCCGGTCAAGGGGGTGCTGGGCTGGTTCGTGATCAAGGTGACCAAGATCACGGCGGGGACGACGACCAGCTTCGATCAGGCAAAGGCCAAGCTGCAAGCCAGGGTTCTGGCCAGCAAGGCGGCGGACCTGATGTACGACCGGGCGAACAAGCTGGATCAGTTGCTGGGGAACGGGTCCGGGCTGGACAATCTGCCCGGCGATCTGGGGGTTGCCGGCGTGGCGGGGACATTGGACGCGCAGGGCGACACGCCGTCAGGCGAAACGGCCCCGATCCCCGGTGCCGCCGAACTGAAGAAAGCGATCGTTGCCGCGGCCTTCCAGGCCCGCCAGGGCGATCCGCCGCAGTTGCAGGAAGTGCAGACGCCCTCCATCGGTGGATCGGCCTATTTTGCCCTGACGGTCGAAAGCGTGATTCCACCGGGCGAAAAGCCATACGATGCGGTGAAGGACAAGGTCGCGGAGGACTGGAAGCAGGATCGGCGCCGCCGCTTTCAGGATGCCGCCGCCACGGCGATGATGACGGCGGTGCAAGGCGGCAAATCGTTCTCCGATGCCGCCACGATTGCCGGCGTGACGCCGAAGCTCAGCCCGCTTGTCATCCGCAGCCAAGGCGATCCGGCGGTTCCGCCTATGTTGCAACGGGTGCTGTTCGGCATGAAGAAGGGCGATGCGACGATGGTGGAAACGCCGGAAGGCTTCGTCGTCGGGCAGTTGGTTGAAATCGTGCAACCCGATATCAGCGCCGACAAAGTCGGCTACGAACGGGCCAGGACCGCGATCGGCAAGTCCCTGAGCGACGACATGGCCTCCGTGTTCCTGGACGCACTGCGCGAGCGGGCGGACCCGCGGATCAATCAGGCGAACTTCGATAGCGTCGTCCAACAGCGATAGATGAGAGACTGATATGAACGTGTCCGCGACCGCGGGTTTTGCCGCTTTCCGACTGGCCTACGACGCAGGGCACGGCAGCCTGGTGTGGCGCAAGACCGTGGCCGATCTGGAGACTCCAGTCGCGGCGTTCCTGAAACTTGCACACGGCCAACCCAACTCTTTCCTGCTGGAAAGCGTTGAGGGCGGGGCCGCGCGCGGGCGCTACTCGGTGATCGGCATGCAGCCGGATCTGATCTGGCGCTGCCAGGATGGGCGTGCGTCCATCAACCGGCATGCGCTGTCGGCCCCGCACGCGTTCGTGCCGGAGGCTTTGCCGGCGCTGGAGAGTCTGCGGGCGCTGATCAAGGAGACTCAGTTGGATGTGCCGGCGCACCTGCCGCCGATGGCGGGCGGGCTGGTCGGGTATCTTGGATACGACATGGTGCGGCAGATGGAAAAGCTGCCGGCGAAGAACCGCGACCCGATCGGGCTGCCCGAGGGCATCATGGTCCGTCCCACCCTGTTCGCGATCTTCGATAACGTGAATGACGAGCTGACACTGGTGACTCCGGCGTACCCGGCTGGCGATGTGCCAGCGGAAACGGCGTGGCAACGAGCCCATGCCCGCCTGGACGCGGCGGAAACCGCACTGGAACGGCCGCTGCCGCATCAGCCGCCGCCGGTGATGCTGCCCGATCCCCCTGCCCCGGGTTCGAACTTCACCAAGGAAGACTTCATCGCCGGGGTCGCGAAGTGCAAGGAGTATATCGCGGCAGGCGATGCGTTCCAGATCGTGCTGTCGCAGCGGTTTTCCGTGCCGTTCGCGCTGCCGCCGTTCAGCCTGTACCGCGCGCTGCGGCGGATCAATCCGGCGCCGTTCCTGTTCTATCTGGACTTCGGCGGGTTCTCGATCGTGGGCTCCTCGCCCGAGGTTCTGGTGCGGCTGCGCGATGGGGTGGTGACGGTGCGGCCGCTGGCCGGAACCCGGCGGCGCGGTGCGACGCATGAGGAAGATCAGGCGCTGGAAGCCGAATTGCTGGCCGATCCGAAAGAGCGCGCCGAACACCTGATGCTGCTGGACCTGGGGCGCAACGACGTGGGTCGCGTGTCGGCGGTGGGATCGGTGAAGGTGACCGAGAGCTTCATCGTCGAACGGTTCAGCCATGTGATGCACATATCCTCCAACGTCGAAGGCCGTTTACGCGACGGGTTGGATGCGCTGGACGCCCTGGTCGGCGGTTTCCCGGCCGGCACGCTGTCGGGCGCGCCGAAGGTGCGGGCGATGGAAATCATCGAGGAGATCGAGCCGGACCGGCGCGGCATCTACGCCGGCTGCATCGGCTATTTCGCCGCCAACGGGGCGATGGATACCTGCATCGGACTTCGCACCGCGCTGGTGAAGGACGGCGTGATGTACGTTCAGGCCGGCGCTGGCGTCGTCTCGGATTCCGTGGCCGAAGCCGAATTCGAGGAGACGCGACAGAAGGCGCGGGCACTGGTGCGGGCGGCGGAGGAAGCGGTCCGGTTCGCTGCCGGAAAGTCAGGCGGGAACGCGGCGGCGGGATAGGTGTCGGGCAACCGCCCGGATCGGATCGGCACCGGCAGGCATGGTGGGCTGTTGCTTCGCCTCGCGCTGGCCCTTGTCCTGGCCGGCGGCGCGGGCTGGGTTCTGACCCACCGCCAGACCTTGGACGTACATGCAATCGAAGCGTGGATAGCCGGTCTGGGCGCCCGGGGGCCGGTAGGGTTTATCCTGCTTTATGCCGCCGGGACGGTGCTGTTCTTTTCCGGCGCGCTGTTGAGTCTGGCGGGCGGCGCGCTGTTCGGGCCGGTATGGGGGACGGTGTTCAACCTGTCCGGCGCCGTGGCCGGATCCACATTGGCCTTCCTGATCGCGCGCACCCTGGGGGGCGATTGGATCGCCCGGCGCATGGGCGGGCGGATGAAGCGGGTGATCGAGGGCGTGGAGGCCGAGGGCTGGCGCTTCGTCGCACTGACCCGGCTGGTGCCGCTGGTTCCGTTCAATCTGCTGAATTACGCGCTGGGCCTGACCCGCATACCGCTGGCCTCCTACGTGCTCGCCTCGGCGGTCTGCATGCTGCCGGGTGCTATCGCCTTCACCTGGCTTGGCTATGCC
>JAKBCJ010000408.1 GCA_021807975.1 Pseudomonadota bacterium
GCCGGCGACGCAGATCCAATATCCGTCCCATACATGGTTGGTCAGCGCACAGGTCTTCTGTTGCTGCCACAAGCCGGCAACCTTCAGCAGCGGCAGCACGCTCTCCTGCCCATCCACGGCGCGGGTTTCCAGTGCGTTCGCCAGATCGCCCAGCGGCATGGCGACCGGCAACGCGTTCAGGGCCTGAAACAGCTTCACCATTTCGGCGTCCGGCGGGGTCCGCAACCGCATCCCCTCGATATCCGCGGCGGTCCTGACGGGCTTTGCATGCGTGGACAGTTGGCGGAAGCCGAAGTTCCAGCACCGCTCCATGACGATAAGGCCCAGCCTTTCCTGGATCTCCTGGCGGAGAAAATCTCCAGTACCGCCGTCCAGTGCCGCCCAGACCTGGTCGTAGCCGGTGAAGGCGAAGCCGACAGTCGGCAGGGCGGCAAGCGCTAGATTCGGGGCCAGCAACTGACTGCTCATCGGCACCGCATCGATCGTCCCGGCCCGCAACTGGGCGAACAGCCCGATCGGGCCGCCCAGTTCGCTGGCGCCATGCACCTCCAGCCGCATCTTGCCGCCGCTTCGTTCGGCAATCGCGGCGGCCGCCTCCATCAGGCGGATATGCAGCGGAAAATCGAGCGGGACACTGTGCCCCAACCGCCAGGTAATCTCGGCCGCGCCGGCGGGCCGGGCGACAAACGGCGCCAGCAGCCCACCGCCGGCCAGCGTCACGGCCGACCGCCGCGAAAATGTCCGGGGCCGCTTGGTTGAAACGTCTTGCGAATTGGGTGCGACGTCCGCGAACGACATACGTGGGGGCTCCTGCATTCGGGCCATGTTCCCACGGAGTCAGCCGCTGAATCCAGACCTCGGCCGCATCGGCTTCACGCCGCCGCCGCCCCGTGCGAAATGCCCCGCATGAATGCACGTATCCGACTCGGCATGCTCACGCCGTCCTCCAACACGACGCTGGAACCGGTCATCGCCGCCATGCTGGCCGGCCTGCCGCATGTGTCGGCACATTTTTCGCGCTTCCGCGTGACGGAAATCGCGCTGACCCCTGGCGCGCTGGCGCAATTCGA
Organism: Pseudomonadota bacterium; assembly: GCA_021807975.1. Taxonomy (GTDB): domain Bacteria; phylum Pseudomonadota; class Alphaproteobacteria; order Acetobacterales; family Acetobacteraceae; genus Rhodopila. The sequence continues at coordinate 1,071 of JAKBCJ010000408.1, forward strand.
CGACCGCGCGATCCTGCGGGCCGCCGAACTGCTGGCCCATGCCAAGGTCGATGCCATTGCCTGGAACGGCACGTCCGCGGGCTGGTTGGGGTTCGACGCCGACCGGCGGCTGTGCGAACGGATCCGGGCAGCGACCGGTATCGAAGCCTGCACGTCGATGCTGGCGTTGAATGAGGTTCTGGCAGCGACCGGGGTTCGCCGGTTCGGCCTGGTAACCCCCTATATCGACGCCGTCCAGCAGCGCATCGTCGGCAACTACGCCGGGCTGGGCATTACCTGCGACGCGGAGCGGCATCTGGGGATCCAGGACAATTTTGCCTTTGCCGAGGTCATGCCCGACACGCTGACGACGATGATCCGCGAGGTTGCCGCCATGAAGCCCGACGCCATCGGGGTGATCTGCACCAATTTGCGCGCCGCCCCCCTGGTGGCCGCGCTGGAGGCTGAAACCGGCATTCCGATCTACGATTCCATCGCCACCGCGGTTTGGAAAAGCCTGAAACTGGCCGGGATCGGGCGGGCGGCAATCCCCGGCCGCCTGTTCGGCCTCTGACCATTCCCGCAATACAGGCATGCCACCGCACAAAGCGGTGGACGCGAAACGGTAACAGTGCAAATCCGCTCATGTTGCTAAACTCCGCTGGTTGGGGATTGCCTGAACGCGCTGCTTCGCATAATGATATGTTATAATATAACATTTCATCTCCCATATGACCATTCCATGCGCGACTCCGGCTGTTCGCGTTTCCAATCAGGCAGGAGGCCGCATGCTACCCAACACCCGTGCCCGCGAACGTCGAACCGCCAACCGAGCGTGCTTTTTGGCTATTCTGATGAACCTGTGGCGTTGCCTGCCGGCGCTGGCCCAGGATGCGCCGGTTCAGGATACGCTGACCCAAGATTCGCCCGCCGCGCCGGCCGATCCAACGCAGGACCGCTGGGCCATTCACGGCCAGACCACCTACACCCAGCAATTCCAACCGGCTTTCCGTTCGGCCTATCAGGGGCCGCAAAGCCTTTCGCCAGCCGCGAACGGCCGCGAAACCGCGGATGTTACCCTGTTCGGCGGGTTTCGTCCCTGGGACGGAGGCGAAATCTGGATCGACCCGGAGATCGACCAGGGATTCGGCCTGGGCAACAGCTACGGCGTTGCCGGATACCTCAGCGGCGAGGCCTATAAGCTCGGTTCCACCTACCCGTACTACCGGATGGCGCGCGGGTTCTTCCGCCAGACCATCGACCTGGGTGGCGATACCATTGCCGTCGATGCCGACCTGAATCAGTTCGCGGGCAGCCAGACGGCGAACCGCATCGTCTTGACCATCGGCAAACTGTCGGTGGTCGATATCTTCGACACCAACAAATACGCCCACGACCCGCGCGGCGACTTCCTGAACTGGGCGATTCTGGACGTGGGCACGTTCGACTATGCCGCCGATGCCTGGGGCACCACCTATGGCGCCGCCGCCGAATGGTATCAGGGCAATTACGCGCTGCGGGCCGGCCTGTTCGATCTTTCCAGCGTGCCGAACAGCGCCCATCTCGCGATGCCGCTGCTGCATCAGACGCAGTTCGTGGCGGAAGCGGAGGAACGGCACACGCTGTTCGACCAGCCAGGAGCCATCAGGTTCCTGTACTGGCTGACCCGGGGCAATATGGGAACCTATACCGACGCGCTGGCGCTTGCCGCGGCGACGGGCGCCACGCCTTCCACCGGCGCGGTGCGTACCTATCGCAGCAAATTCGGCGTGGCCCTGAATATGGAACAGCAGATCGCGCCCGATTTGGGGATGTTTGCCAAGGCGGGGTGGACCCAGCCGGACGTCGAGGAAACCGATTTCACCGACATTTCTGAATCGGCGGCGATCGGCCTGTCGTTGAAGGGGTCGCGCTGGGGCCGGCCGGACGATACGGTTGGGCTGGCGGGGGTGGTCAACCAGATTTCCCACAGTGGGAAGCTGTATCTGGCGGCGGGCGGACTGGGTGGCATCATCGGCGACGGCCGCTTGCCACAGGCCGGGCCGGAGCAGATCGTGGAAACCTACTACAGCTTCGCGGCGACGGGCTTCGGCAAGGTCGCGGCCGATTATCAGTTCGTCAACAACCCCGCCTATAACCGGCAGCGCGGGCCGGTTTCCGTCCTGGCGCTTCGGCTGCACGCCGAATTCTAACGCCGGGGCTGGTCAGCGCGGCCGCTCCGCCCGCACGGCGACCGCCATCGCGGTCTGGCCCAACAGGGCGGACCCCAGCAGCACCGTGGCGACCGGATAGACCGAACCGGGATGCCAGCTTTCCACCACCACGGTACACAGCATCCCGTAGCCCATCTGGAAAAAGCCGTACATCCCGGATGCCGCCCCGATCGCCTGCGGATTGACCGACACCGATCCGGCCAGGGCGAAGGGGCTGGCCATCCCGGCCCCGACCATGAACAGGCTGACGGGCAGCACCACGGTGGCCACCGACAGATAATTCGCGGCATCGGCCAGCGCGAACAACGCCGCACCCAGAATGCCCAACCCGTTGGCGATCCTCAGCGCCAGCCGAACCGGCAGCCGCCCCGCCAGCCGGTTGGCACCCACGCTGCCGACCGCCACGCCCAGCATCAGCACCAGGTAATACAGCCCGACGCGCTGCGTCGGCTGATGCAACAGGTTCTCGAAAATGAATGGCGAGGCGGACATGAAGGCATAGAACGCCGTGGTGGAGCAGGCGCCGCCGATGGCATAGCCCAGGAACCTCGGGGAGCGCAGGAGCCGGACATAGGCCAGGGCCATCGACCGGCCCGCGCCACCGCCGCTGCTGGCGCGGTCCATGGTCTCTGGCATCAGCAGCACACTGGCCAGCCATGTTCCTCCGCCGAACAGCGCCAGCAGCACGTAGCTGGCCCGCCAGTGGATATAGGCCGTCAGATATCCACCGATCGCCGGGGCAATGGCCGGCACCATCGACATTACCAGCGTCAGCAGCGCGAGTTGCCCGGCTGCCTTGTCGGCAGTTGCCCCGTCCCGCACCGCTGCGCGGCCCAGCACCAGCCCCGCGCAGCCGCCCAGCGACTGGACGATCCGTGCCCCGATCAGGATCCCCGCGGTCGGCGCCAATGCGGTGACGATGCTGGCCACGGTGAACAGACCCAGACCGGCCAGCAGCACCGGGCGCCGGCCGAACCGGTCCGACACCGGCCCGTACAGCAACTGCCCGATCGACAGCCCGATCAGATACAGTGTGATCGTCAACTGCGACGTGCCGATCGACATCC
>JAKBCJ010000409.1 GCA_021807975.1 Pseudomonadota bacterium
GGCGAACTGGGCGGCGGTCCAGGGCAGAACGGCGCGCAGCATGGCGCCGTCGCGCAGATGCACATGCCAGTCGTCGGGTTGGCGGATGGTAATGCGGTCGGTTCGCGGCATGATCGGATATCTCCCCGGGTGCAGGGTGCTTTATGGGATGGCCGATCCCAACAGGAAATTCGGCGGTGGTCGCTGTGGCGGCGGTGTGCGCGCGATTTTGGTACATTTCCAGTCTTGCCACCGGCCGCGGGAGAAGCTAGTTAGCCCGCCTTCGCGATGTCGGGGCCAAGGGCCCCTTCGGGGCGTCGGATGGGCGCGTAGCTCAGCGGTAGAGCATCGCCTTCACACGGCGGGGGTCACAGGTTCAATCCCTGTCGCGCCCACCATCCGACCGGCCAGCAATGTTCATGGCATAATCCAGCTACCGTGGAGCATTGTTATCGCCTGTCACCCGCAGTTTACCCATCGTCCGTCGCACCGATGCTAAAATACCGTTTCGATTCCAGCCGGTAAGCAAAAGTATCGTGGCAGTCGCGAAGGTCCGCAACGCGTACATCGACTTTTTCCGCGGCCTTGCGCTGTGGTGGATATTCATCGACCACATACCGGGAAACTGGCTTTCGAAGATCACGTTCTCACGGTTCGGGGTTTGCGACGCATTCGAGTTGTTCGTTCTGCTGGCCGGATTTTCCGCCAGCTATGCCTATGTTCCGGTATTGCGGACGCAGGGCTGGCCGGCCGCCGCGGGCAAGATCCTGCGCCGCTGCGGCACGATTTACGCGGCGAATCTCGCGCTGTTTGCGTTTCTGTGGGTGGATGTCGCCATTCTGGCCGGATTTGCCGGCGGCCAATCCGTCTCGGATCGTATCGGACTCGATTCCTTGGGCACTTTTTCCATCGGCGATATCGGCTTGCTGCTGACATTCAACTATTCCGCCGGGCTTCTGGATATTCTGCCGCTGTATATCCTGCTGTTCCTCGGCTTCGCAGCGGTTCTGCCCCTGATCGGGTTTCCGCGCACGCTGCTGACATTGTCCGTCGGCCTGTATGCGGCCACCCGGGCGCTGGACCTGCATATTCCCGGTATGCCTCTGGGCGGGGGCGCGGCCCAACCGTTCTTCTTCAATCCGCTGGCCTGGCAGGTTCTGATGGTGATCGGCGCGGTGCTGGCAACCACCCCCGACATGCGGCCTAAACCACACCTGGCTTGGGACATCGCCGCCGTTATCGTCCTGCTGACGGCGTTCGCGGTGCAGGTTTCAACGTATCTGTCCCGGCACGGCTATTTCGACGCCGCCTCGCCAGCCTTGGTCTGGATGCAAAGCGCGGTCGCCGTCGAAAACGCCAAAATCGGTTTGCATCCGATACGTCTCGTCAACATCCTCGCCTGGGCGTGGCTGGCCTTTCGTCTCGCGCCGGGGTACGAAAAGTGGCTGGCTGGCCCGCTGGCGAGGCCCCTGATCCTGTGCGGGCGTCAGTCATTGCCGGTATTTTGCGCCGGCGCGGTCCTGGCCCCGCTGGGCGGTGTTTGGCTGGCCGAGGTCCCGGGTCCGGCCAGCCAGGCGGCCTGTAACCTGACCGGTGTTTTCATCATGATGTCCGTCGCCGCCCTGGCAGCCAGCCGGCGGGCACGCCGGCGTGGCTTGGCACCGAACCCCGGCGCCGATGCCGCCGCCCCGGCCAGCACTGCCGCGACCTGATCAGGGGTGCGGACCCCACGGCGCGGCGTGCAGAAGCTTCACTTCCTGCGACATCACCAGCGGCCGAAACCGAGCGGCAAAACCCTCCACGAAATCCACATTAGCGAATACCGCCGTCCAGTGGTTGCGGCGATCCGCGTCGTCGTCGAATTTCCACATGTGGACAAGCTGGTTGATCGTGCCGGTATCACTTTGAAAATATCCCACCAGCTTCTTGTCGTGGCCGCCCTTCTGCAGCGCCGGAAAGCCGAATTCCTGGTACAGTTTCACCGCCTCGCCCATTTTACCGACATACAGCGAGTAGGTCCGCAGTTCGTATAGCGCCATGGATTGGTTCCCCCTTTCGAACGACGCCGCAGCTTACCGCAAGCCGCGCCCTTGTCACGGCCCGGCAACTGCTGCTTGAATCGGGGCCACCAGAAGCGTCCGTAGAAAAGGCATTTGCACCCATGGACTTCCTTGCCGCCGCGACCGCGATCGCCGGTCCCGCGAACGTACTTTCCGCACCCGACGATATCGCCCCCTACGGTGTGGACTGGCGCGGCAGCTACAAGGGCACCCCGGCGGCGGTCCTGCGGCCCAATTCCACTCAACAAGTCTCCGACCTGATAAAATGCTGCGTTGACCACCGGATAGCCGTTGTCCCGGCCGGGGGCCGCACCGGCCTGGCCGGTGCGGCGGTACCGCTCGCCAACGGCCCCGAATCGGTCGTGCTGTCACTGGAACGGCTGAACCGTATCCGCACGATCGACGCGCGCGATTTCTCCATCGTCGCCGAGGCCGGATGCGTCGTCCAGCACGTTCAGCAGGCGGCTGCCGAGGCGGGCCGGCTGTTCCCGATCCAGTGGGGCGCCCAGGGCACCGCGCAGATTGGCGGTATGCTGTCCACCAACGCCGGCGGCATTCGCACCTTGCGCTGGGGCAACGCCCGCGATCTGGTGCTGGGGCTGGAGGTCGTGCTGCCGGACGGCCGCGTGCTGGACGATCTGCGCCGCGTGCGTAAGGACAACAGCGGCTACGCGCTGAGGCATCTGTTCATCGGCGGCGAAGGCACGCTGGGCGTAATCACCGCCGCCGCTATGCGCCTGCAACCGGCGTTGAAACGGGTCGAGACCGCCTATGTCGCGGTCCCCGGGCCGGATGCGGCGCTGTCGCTGTTCTCCCGCATGATGGAAAGCGGCGCGGATGTGATCGCGTTCGAACTCTGCGCCAACTACTGCATGGAAATGGCCGCGAAGCACGGCGTCGGCCTGCGTATTCCGCTGCCGCTGGAGTCGCCGTGGTATGTGATGGTCGAACTCTCCGCCGCCCACGAAAGCATTCCGCTGCGCGAAATCATGGAGGGCACGCTGGGCCAGGCGATGGAAGCCGGCGAGGTGCTGGACGCCGCCATCGCCGACAGTGAGGCGCAGCGCCAGATGATCTGGAAAATACGCGAGGACTATCCCGACTGCTCCCGCCGTGACAGTCCGTCGATCGGCACTGACACCTCGGTCCCGGTGTCCGCGGTGCCGGAGTTCTTGCGGATTGCCGAACGCGAACTGAAAGCCCGGTGGCCGGAGGGTCGGATGGCCGCTATCGGTCATGCCGGCGACGGCAACATCCATCTGTCATTGCATGCGCCGGCCGGCATGATGGATCGCGGCGCCTGGGTTGCCCGAGCGGCCGATATGGAACCGATGATCAATGCGATCGCGGTGTCGCTGGGCGGCAGTTTTTCCGCCGAACACGGCATCGGCCAGTCAAAGCGTCACGCGATGGTGACGCACAAGAACGCGGTGGCGATCGACATCATGCGGCTGGTGAAGAACGCAATAGATCCCGGTAACGTAATGAACCCGGGGAAAGTGTTGCCTTAATTTTCTCCAGTCAAAAATTCTTGGGTCATCTGCTTGGCGGGGTGGTGGATTGCCATGTGTTCCTGAAGCGTCGTCCTGACGCAGAGGGGAACATCAATGAGTACGTCTTATAGCGCCGTCTATGCATTCGGTGACTCGCTGTCGGATGCGGGCAATCTGTCGATTGCAACCGCCGTGGCGGGTGTGCAGCCGGTATCACCGCCCTATTACAAGCAATCCTACGGCTCGATTTCGGGCAATATTTTCAGTAACGGCCCGACCTGGGTCCAGGATTTGTCTGTCGCCCTCGGTTTGGGAGTGCTTAAACCCAGCCTCGCGGGCGGTACCGACTTTGCTTTCGGCGGCGCCGAAACTGGAAGCACCCCGCAAAATGCCAACGATCCGGCGATACAGCCGCTGTCGCTGCCAACCCAGCTGACCACGTTTAAGGCCGCCGAACCGAACGTGTCGCCCACCGCCTTGTTCACCGTATCGATCGGTTCGAACGATCTGCTGTCCATCCTGGCCGACACGACCCTGACCCAGCCGCAGCAGGCCGCGGACCTTCAGGCCGCTGTAACGAATGAGATTTCCTTCGTCCGTTCGCTGGTCACCGCCGGCGCAAAGAACGTGCTGGTGCTGGGCGTCCCGGATCTTGGCAAAACCCCTGAGGTCACGAGCGGCGCCGTCATCGGCGCAGCCACACCCACGCCGGGGTTGGTTAACGAGGCTACGAATTTATCCACCTCCTATAATGCCTCGCTCGCCAATCAACTTAGTGTCATCGGCGGAGC
>JAKBCJ010000039.1 GCA_021807975.1 Pseudomonadota bacterium
GATGGGGGAATGACGGCGATGTGAGGGGTGGTCCGCCCCAGTGGCTTCGGGGACGACGGGCAGACCGGGCTGATTTCCCAGCGTTAACGAAGCGGAAAGGTTTTGCGGTTATCATGCAAGGCGATGGAACCGCAAAACACGCAAATGGAAAACGCTGCGGACAGGGCTAACCTGCTGTCCAAACGAATCATTGGCTGTGCCCTAACGGTGCTTCGCACGCTGGGAACCGGCTTCCTTGAGAAAGTCTATGAAAACGCGCTGGTGCACGAGCTTCGCAAAGCTGGTCTGACTGTCTCGCAACAACATCGTCTGGTCGTGCGGTATGATGGGATCACAGTCGGCGAATACGCGGTCGATCTACTCGTTGACCATGTCATCCTCGTGGAATTGAAAGTAGCCAAAGGCATCGACCATATTCATCAAGCGCAGTGCCTGAATTACCTGAAAGCCACAGGCTTGCCACTATGCCTGCTACTCAACTTCGGCAGCCCCCGCCTGGAGATCAAACGGTTCATCCGGGGCTTGTGAACCGCTGTCGCCATTTGCGTATTTTGCGTGTTTTGCGGTTCCATTTTTCTTGGCTGTCGGACAGACACGGCGCCGCCGCGCAAGAGCGATTTGCCAGCGTCAACGAAGCCGAAAGGTTTTGCGGTTATCAAGCAAGGCAATGGAACCGCAAAACACGCAAAACACGCTAATTGATAACGACGTGGACGGGGCTAACCTGCTGTCCAGACAGATCAGTGGCTGCGCCCTGACGGTGCTTCACACGCCGGGTCTAGCCAAAGGCATCGACCATATTCATCAAGCGCAGTGCCTGAATTACCTGAAAGCCACAGGCTTGCCACTATGCCTGCTACTCAACTTCGGCAGCCCCCGCCTGGAGATCAAACGATTCGTCCTGAGCCAATGAAGCATTGTCGCCATTTGCGTATTTTGCGTGTTTTGCGGTTCCATTTTTCTTGGCTGTCGGACAGACACGGCGCCGCCGCGCAACAGCGATTTGCCAGCGTTAACGAAGTGGAAAGATGACGCGACTATCAGTGTCTGACTGAAAATTAGAGCGTGTGATTTCGGTCCAGGTCATTGGATTCCACGCAGTGCTCGCAACACACAGATAAGCACAACCTACTGAAATCACACGTTTTAATTTTCAGCCATCCTCTAATCCCTCGCAGCTCTTCACGTGGTGTACCGATCACGTCTGTTACCTGCGCGATCGTCCTCCGGTCGTTCCGAGGTATTGTTCCTAAAATCCCGGTTTATCAGCCTTAAATGCGGCCGCCGCAGAATTCGGACACTCATGGAATCTGTGCTGCCAGCACTTGGGGATGTGGGGTCGCGCGTGGCAGGGCCCACCGCCCCACCATCAATCCGGCCCACCCCAAAGCTTCGGATCCGCCGGATAGATCATCCCACCCTCATATCGCAGCCCCGCCGCGCGATCGAACGCCAACCGCAGCGGCCCATCCAGATCGACGATCTCGGCCTCCTGCGCGACCAGCATCGCCGGCGCAACCCCAAGCGACGTGCCGATTCCGCCGCCGACCATCACCCGCAAGCCGCGCCGCTTCGCTGCCTCCGCCAGCGCGAACGCCTCCGTCAGCCCGCCCACCTTATCCAGCTTGATAGTCACCGCCGCGTATTTCCCAACAAGCCGATCCAGATCGGCAACACCCCGGCAGGATTCGTCAGCGCAGATCGGCACCGGGCACCCCAGCCCAACCAGCGCGTCATCGGCGCCGGCCGGCAGCGGCTGCTCGATCAATTCAACCCGAGCATCGAGCAGTATCGGCATGTATTCGCTCAGTTGCCGCGCATCCCACCCCTCGTTGGCATCGACAATCAACCGCGCCGCCGGCGCCGCCTGCCGCACCGCCCGCACGCGTTCCATATCGCCATCGCCCCCCAGTTCAAGTTTGAACAGCGGGCGAGTGCGATGGGCCGCCGCCACCCCAGCCATCCTGTCCGGCGTATCGAAACCCAGCGTCAGGGCGGTCATGACCGGCTTCACCGCACCCACCCCGGCCATGTCCGCGATGCTGCGATAGGCTCGGTTCGCATCGATGGCCCAGAATGCGCAGTCAATCGCATTCCGCGCCGCGCCCGGGGGCATCGCCTGCTGCAACGTGTCGCGGTTAAGCCCCGACAGGACCGCGCCCTTCATCGCATTGATCGAGGCCAGGACGCTGTCGATTGTCTCCCCGTACCGCCGCACCGGCACACATTCACCGCGACCGCGCGAGTCGCCGTCGGCGATTTCGACGACAACCACGTTAACCGCGGTCTCACCCCCCACCGCCGTCATAAGCGGCCACGCTCGGTGGGTGACTGTCAGTCGTTGAGGATGTGGCGCCATGTCCAGCCCAGCCCTTTCGGCAAATGCAAATGCAAAGTGACCTTATATCGATCGCCGGCGACACCGGGCAGTGGCCTTCGGCGTCAGTTCAATCACCGCTGCCCCGCCGTGCGGCCCCAAAAGCGGCCACGCGGCGTCCTACCCAAATCCGCCGTCCACGCGATCGCTTCCTTGATCGGCGTGTATCCGCCTTCAGGCGGCAAAAAACACTGACTTAGATAGATCGCCACGGTCGCCGGGGCAGTACCTCAAATCCATGCGGAACGGCCAAAACGATATTGACTATTTTCCCAATTTCATCTACAAGTCGAAGCATATAGACCTGTCCGTCGCCGCACCATTCCAACCAAACAACGGAAATCTCCACCAAAGCCCGCGAACACCGCAGATCCCCAGCAAGGCCGCACTAAACGTCTAAATTACACAACAAAATACCACGCTGCGGCTCCTGAGGCACAGGTTAGACGCCAAACCGCCCAAACCCACCTCCCAACCCCACCCCAAAACTTGCCCCCAACCCCCACCCCGGGTAGCGTCACCCCCAACAAAGTCGAACAACGCGGGCAGGGGGCAAACAATGGGACCAGCAACGGACATACCGATCGGCAACATCGAAGCCTTCCCCATCGGCAAGATGCACATCGTCCAGGCCGGCGGGTTCGAAATCGGCGTCGTCCGTCACCAAGACGACAGCTTCCACGCCATCCGCAACCGTTGCCCCCACAAAGGCGCCCCGCTGTGCCAGGGCAGTTTCGGCGGCACCATGCTGCCCAGCCCCCCAAGTCAACTGCACTACGGCCTGGAACAGACAGTCGTCCGCTGTCCCTGGCACGGTTACGAGTTCGATCTCGCCACCGGACAGGGCCTGTTCAGCAACGACACCATGCGGGTCCGCACTTTCCCCATCACCGTGCGCGACGGCATCGCCTACCTGGCCGGCCTACCCGGGCAAGCCCACCAAAGGGACGACGCGGCATGAACGAACCCTCCCGCCAACCCGACCTGCAGCTCGATATCATCGATTGCGACGTTCATCCCGTCATCCGCGGCGGCATGCGCACGCTGTACGACTACATGCCAACCGCCTGGAGCAAGCGCTTCCAGGCCAAATCCACCGAACTGGTCAGCGTCGCCCCGCTGACCCTGCGGTTCCAGCACCCCAATGCCTCCGCGCTCCGCCAGGACGTGCATGCGCCGGATGGCGGCCCCGCCGGGTCCGACCCGGCCCAGGTCCGCCAGCACCTGATGGTGGAAAACGGCATCGGCTGCGCTCTGCTGAACTGCCTGCAACCCGGTGCCCTGGCAGCCGCGCTGTCCGGGCCAGAGGAAAGCGCGGTTCTCTGCGCCGCCAGCAACGACTTCTTCCTGGACCAATGGAACCTGACCGGCAGCGGCCCGCTGCGCCTCGCCATGTCCGTCCCCGTCCAGGACCCCGAAGCCGCCGCCGCCGAGATCAAGCGGCTCGGTTCCAACCCCGCCATCGCCGCGATCTCCCTGCCGCTGCTGAACATTCTGATGGGCAACCGTTACTACCATCCGATCTATGCCGCCGCGCAGGCATACGGCCTGCCCATCCTGGTCCACGTCACCGGCGCCGACTGCATCTATCAAGGCGCCCCCGTCGCCGCCGGCGGCTGGCCGGAAAACTACAACGAGCGGTACGTCGATCTCTCACAGATCGGCGAGGCCAACCTCGTCAGCCTGGTGTTCAGCGGCGTGCTGGAACGCTTCCCCGGCCTGAAGGTCATGTTCGTGGAATACGGTTTCGCCTGGGCCGTGCCGCTGCTGTGGCGCATGGACCGCACCTGGCGCAGCCTGCGGCACGAAACCCCGTGGGTGCTGAAATCCCCGTTCGACTACGTCCGCGACCGCATCCGCTTCACCACCCAGCCGCTGGACGAACCCGAACGCCGTGGAGAGCTGGAACAGCTCATCGCCATGCTTGGTCCCGAACTGCTGCTCTACAGCTCCGACTACCCGCACTGGGACAACGACATGCCCGGCGAGACCCTGCGAACCCTGCCGCCCGAAACCCGCCGAGCGATCTTCGCCGGCAACGCCAGGAAGATATTACGCCTGTAACGCCCATCCGGACCGCGAAAACAACCAGGGAGACGTTCATGTCCGCCGCAGTCAATGCCGGGGCCAGATTGGACCGGTTGCCCATTTCGGGATTCCACTGGCGCATCCTGTCGCTGATCGGCGCCGGCATGTTCCTGGATGCGTTCGAGGTCTATCTGGCCGGCGGAGTCCTCGGTGCGATGGTCAAATCCGGCTGGTCCGACATGGCTCATAACGGCCAGTTCATCTCCGCCACCTTCCTCGGCATGATGCTGGGGGCCTGGGTGGCCGGCGTTGTCGGCGACCATTACGGCCGCCGGTTTTCCTATCAGATCAACCTGCTGATCTTCGGCCTCTCCTCCCTGGCCGGCGCACTGGCGCCCTCCATCGGCTGGCTGATCGTGGCGCGGTTCTTCATGGGCATCGGCCTGGGAGCCGAAATCGTCGTCGGCTACGCTACGTTGAGTGAGTTCGTCCCGCCCGTCCAACGCGGCAAATGGATCGCCGGGCTGGCGGTCTGCACCAACGCCGCGCTGTTCGTCTCCGCGATGGCCAGCTACTTCATCATCCCCGCGTTCGGCTGGCGCTGGATGTTCGTCATTACCGGAGTCGGCGCGCTGATCGTCTGGTATCTGCGCAAGGCGATGCCGGAAAGCCCGCGCTGGCTGGAATCCAAAGGCCGGTTCGCCGAAGCCGAAAGCGTCATCTCAGCGATCGAGGCGGAAGTGTCGCGCACAGCCGAACTGCCAACGCCGCTGGTCCGCACCGAGTCCGCCGCCGCACCCGCGCTGCGCCCGCTGGCGGCCATCTTCTCCCGCCAGCTTCTGTCGCGCACCATCGTCGCCAGCCTGATCGCCAGCGGGATCAACGTCGGCGTGTATGGCTTCATCGCCTGGATGCCGACCTTCTTCGTCAAGCAAGGCCTCAGCATCGTCACCTCGCTCGGCTACACAACCCTGATGTCGCTCGGCGGGCCGATCGGTGCATTGATCGCCTTAATGGCGGCTGACCGGGCAGGGCGCAAACCGGTGCTGATCGTCGCCTCCCTCGTCGCCATCGCCATCGGCCTGGCATACCCGTATGTGCGCGAGACGGTACCCTTCATCGCCCTGGGCTTCGCCCTCGTCACCGCGGTCTATGTCCTGATCGGCGTGGGATTCGCGATCTACCTGCCCGAACTGTTCCCAACCGATCTGCGGATGCGCGGCGTCGGCTTCTCCAACACCCTTGGCCGGGGAGTCGCGATGCTGACGCCCTATGCCGTGGTGCCGATGTTCGCCGCCCATGGCGTCGGCGGCGTGGCCGGACTGATCGCCGCCCTGCTGGCCGTGATGTGCCTGGCGATCTGGACCCTGGGCATCGAAACCCGCCGCCAGCCGCTGGAGGCCCTGCTGCCGGACGGCGAACCGCTCGCTGCCCGGCCCGCGGCGGTGCGGGTTTAGCCCCGCCAAACCGCGGGACACCCGTGGTCCTTCCACGATCTGAACAATCCGTCATCCGCTTGGGGAACGGCGTGCCCGTACCCATTTGCGGAGTCGGTTCGCCAGCAAAGGGAGCGGGTTCGATGTTTATCTCCGATGTGCTTCATACCAAGGGCAGTCGTGTGGTGAAGGTTCGCACGACCGATACGGTCCAGACCGCGGTGAACGAGATGGCCGCGCAGCGCATCGGCGCCGTGGTGGTCGAGAATGAGTGGATGCGCCACGCCGGCATCTTCTCGGAACGGGATTTCATGAATGCCGTTGCCGAACATGGCGCCCTGGCACTGACGTTACCGGTCGAAACGATCATGAGTTCGACCCTTGTTACTTGCCGGCCGTCCGATCGGCTCGACACCGCCCTGGCGGCAATGACAATGGCGAGAATCCGCCATTTGCCGGTTGTGGAAGACGGCCGCTTGGTCGGGATCGTCAGCATCGGCGATCTGGTGAAGCACCGCCTCGATGAAAAGGCGCTCGAAGCCAACGTATTGCTGGATATTGCCCGGCTGCACGCTTGATCGCGGCTTGCATCACTTGGGCTTCACCGCGGCGGCGGATTGGATTGCGCCTTTGCCAGTTTCACCGGGTTAAACCGGAGGCACTTGCGGCCAAATTAAAGACAGGCCCCGGGGGAGTCCGGGTTCGGTGCCCCTCGTTAGACGCCGAAGCCGCTTTTGGCCGGGGTGGTTTGCTTGGAAGAGCGCGAAGGGCCGCAAAGGGTGCCGCATTCCAGCTTCGCGGCCCTTCCCGCCCTCCGTGCTCTTCCAAGCAAAGTGAAGACAGAGCGACCGACCGCGCTGGCGGTTCCGGCGCAAGATCGTTTCACGGCGCCCGCGGATTTTCCCTGGAAATGCTGGCGCCCTGCGCCCAGTCCCGCATCGGTCACTGGCGGCAGGGGTGCAATCCCCGTCGCATGAAGCCATACGCCGGCTGCTACCCCGCCAGTTCCCGCATGTTCGCATACAGGTCGGACTTGCCCTCGAAACCGATACCGGGAAGCTCCGGCAGGGTGACGATGCTGTCACGCACCACCGTTCCGTCGGGGAATCCGCCATAGGGCTGGAACACATCCGGATAGCTCTCGTTGCCGCCAAGTCCCAGGCCGGCGGCGATGGCCAGCGACATCTGGTGGCCGCCGTGCGGGATGCAGCGTTTCCATGACCAGCCATGGTCCTTCAGCATCGCCAGGGTGCGCTGATATTCGCAAAGCCCATAGGACAAAGCGCAATCGAATTGCAGCCAGTCGCGATCGGGGCGCATGCCGCCGTGGCGGATCAGGTTGCGGGCATCCTGGTGGCTGAACAGATTCTCCCCGGTTGCCATCGGGCCGGGATAGAACTCGGCCAAAGCGGCCTGAAGCTGGTAGTCCAGCGGGTCACCGGCTTCCTCGTACCAGAACAGGTCGTAGTCGCGCAGCATCTTGGCATAGGCGATGGCGGTATCCAGGTCGAAGCGGCCGTTGGCATCCACGGCCAGCCGGTTGCCGGGGCCGATTTCCTTCAGCACAGCCTCGATCCGGCGGCGGTCGTCGGCGATGGATTCACCGCCGATCTTCATCTTCACCACGCTGTAGCCCCGTTCCAGGTAGCTGCGCATCTCGGCGCACAGGGCGGAGTCGTCCTTGCCGGGGTAGTAATAGCCGCCGGCGGCATAGACGAAGATGTTCGGGTCGGCGGTCAGGCCGTGGCGTTCCGCCAGCAGGCGGAACAGCGGCTTGCCGGCGATCTTGGCCACGGCGTCCCATACCGCCATGTCGATGGTGCCGACCGCGACCGACCGCTCCCCATGACCGCCGGGTTTCTCGTTGCGCATCATCGCGGTCCAGACCTTGTCGGGGTCCAGGTTGTCGCCGGTGTCATCCGCCAGGGAAGCCGGGTCGGCTTCCAGGATCCGGGGGGCGAAACGCTCGCGGATCAGCCCGCCCTGTCCATAGCGGCCGTTGGAGTTGAAGCCGTAGCCGACCACCGGCTTGCCGTCGCGCACCACGTTGGTGACCACGGCGACCAGGCTGGTGGTCATCTTGCTGAAGTCGATATAGGCGTTGCGGATCGGCGAGCTGATCGCCTTGGTAACCTCGCGGACGTCGGTGATGCGGATCGGCATGATGGGGCCTTTGCTCAGAACGGGCGGACGATGACCATGATGACGATCACCACCATCAGCACCGTGGGGACTTCGTTGGCGAACCGGTAGAATTTGTGGCTTCGGCGGTTGGCGTCGGCCAGGAAGTCCTTGCGCCAGCGCGACATCGCGCCGTGAAAGCCGGACATCAGGATCACGCACAGCAGTTTGACATGCCACCAGCCGGCGGACCAGTCGATGACACCGGGGGTCAGCACCAGGATGGTTCCGAACAGCCAGGTGGAGATCATCGCCGGGTTCATGATCTGCTTGAACAGCCGGTATTCCATCACCTTGAAGCGTTCGGATTCGGCGCTGCCCGGCTTCAGATCGCAATGATAGACGAACAGCCGCGGCAGATAGAACGTCGCGGCCATCCAGGCGATCATCGACATCACGTGGAACGCCTTGGTCCACGGATACAGGTAGCTGAACGCCTGGATGGTCATGGGGATCCGCTCTGGAGGGCTCGTAGCAAGTCTGGTAGCGCGAACATCGAGGCAAAGGGAAGGGCACCCACCGCCCGCAAACCGGCGCCATCGTTGTCAGGACTATAGCCCAGGCATCGCATCCCGGCCGCCCGGGCGGCTGTCGCGCCGGCCAGGGAATCCTCGATCACCGCGCAGGCGTCGGGTGGCACACCGGCCGCCGCCGCCGCTTCCAGGAACAGGTCGGGGTCGGGCTTGCCGCGCTTGCCCCGGGCGATCAGGTCATAGGCACTGTGGATGCGGTTTTCGACCAGCGCCAGCAGCCCGGTGCGGGCGAATTTGGCGTCCATTTCCGCATGCGAGGAGTTGGAGGCGATGCGATAGGGAAGACCCAGCGCCGTGGTGGCCTCCAGCGCCTCGCGGGCGCCCGGGATCAGGGTGGCTTCGGTGGCCATGACCGCGGTGACGTTTTCGACAACCCTGCCGATCCAGCCGGCGCCAAGGGAACGGCCCAGTTGGGTTTCGGCGGCCTGCTGAATGTCGGGGAAGGTCAGGCCGAGAAACAGGCGGTGGCAGTCCGCCGGGGTCAGCGCCCAGCCGTTTCGCATCAGTTCGGCGGACACGACGCGATCGCAAAGAGCTTCCGAATCGATCAGGACGCCGTCGCAGTCATAAATGACGAGATTAAGAGGCATGGGTCCGGCACTGGATGTTCGCAACCGTTGTAGCTGCAGGAGCGGCCGGTGCCGATAGGCTTCTTCCTTGCCGGATCGACCGCCTGGATTCCCTTTTCCCGAACCGGTGCGAACGATATATACTGGGCGGATGGCCGATATTCATGTTTCCAACGACCCGACGACCGATCCCTCGACCGGGGAACTGATCGCGCTCCGCCCGGGGCTGAAATACGACGCGATGGATGGTTTGCTGATGGACGGGGTTCCATTGGCTGGCATCGCCGATGTGGCCGGCACACCCACCTGGGTGTATTCGGCCGCCACCATGCGTGCCCGGTACGCAGCGCTTGCCGGCGCGATGGCCGACGCGGGACTGGACGTTCGTATCCACTATGCGGTCAAGGCCAACGACTCCCTTTCGGTGCTGTCGCTGTTCGCCGGCCAGGGATCGGGGGCCGATGTCGTCAGCGGCGGGGAGCTGCTGAAATCCCTCCGCGCCGGGGTGCCCGCCAGCCGCATCGTCTATTCCGGCGTCGGCAAGTCGGCCGCCGAACTGACCCTGGCGCTGCAACAGGATATCGGCCAGATCAACGTCGAAAGCGCCGAGGAGTTGTTCATCCTCTCGGCCCTCGCCACCGCGCAAAACCGCACCGCCCGGGTGGCGCTGCGGGTCAATCCGGATGTCGATGCCGGCACCAACGACAAGATTACCACCGGCCGGGCAACCGACAAGTTCGGCATCCCTTATGCCGATGCCGTGACGTTGTATGCTACCGCCGCATCGCTGCCCGGTATCCGGCCGGTCGGTCTGGCGACCCATATCGGCAGTCAGATACTGGATATCGCGCCGTATCGCCGAGCGTTCGCGCGTATCGCCAGCCTGGTGGTGGCGGTACGGGAAAGCGGCCATGCGGTAGAGGCGGTGGATTGCGGCGGTGGCCTGGGCATACCGTATCGCAATGAGCCCGCGCCGTCCCCGGCCGGTCTTGCCGCCGCGATGAAGCAGGCGTTCCACAACCTCGATGTCCGGCTGGCCATGGAGCCGGGGCGCTGGCTGGTTGGCCCGGCCGGGTTGCTGCTGGCCTCCGTGGTTCTGGTGAAGCAGACCCCGTTCGAACCGTTCATCGTACTGGATGCGGCGATGAACGATCTGGTCCGCCCGGCGATGTATGATGCCTGGCACGGGATCGTTGCGGTTTCGGCGACGGATGCCCTGGCACCGGCCCGGCGGCATTCCGTCGTGGGCCCGGTATGCGAATCCGGCGACACCTTCGCCCGGTCCCGGACACTGCCGGCGCTGGCGCCCGGCGCGCGCGTGGCAATCCTGGACGCGGGCGCTTATGGTGCGGCCATGAGCTCGACCTACAACGCACGCCCCCTGGCGGCCGAGGTTTGGGTTGACCGGAACCGCTGGTCGGTGATCCGCGACCGTCAACCGCTTGAGGCCCTGTGGGAGCGGGAACGCCTTCCGGCATGACGGACCCGGCGCCGCCGATGCGCCAACTCGCCCGCCGCCGGCTTTTGGCGCGCGCCGCGATCCTGTTTGAGGCTGCGTGGCTGGCACTATGGCCGCCGCTGGCGGTGGTTGGGGTGTTTCTGTGCCTCGCGCTGCTGAATATCCCGCCGTTGCTGCCCGCGCCGGCACATGGCGCGTTGCTGGTCCTGTTTGGCCTGGCAGCCGCCGGCCTGCTGGTTCGCGGTGCGATGGGCATCCGGATGCCGGACGACGAGGCAGCCGATCGCCGCCTGGAAACCCGATCCGGCCTCAATCACCGTCCGCTCGCGATTTTGACCGACAAGCCGGCAAGCGGCGGCAGTCTTGGCATGGCGCTCTGGCAAGCGCATGCCGCTCGGTCCGCATCACTGATCGGGCGCCTGAATGTCGGCATGCCGCGGCCGGGGCTGGCGGCGCGCGATCCGCGTGCGCTGCGGTATGCTGTGCTGTTGAGTGTGGCGGCCAGCCTGGGAATTGCCAACACCGATGCGCCCCGCCGGCTGTATGCGGCGTTGACCCCATCGCTGCCGGTGGCCGCCGGCGCCCCCGCGGCGGAACTGCAGGCGTGGATCGCACCGCCGGCCTATACCGGCATCGCGCCGCTGTTCCTGAAGCCGCCCGGAGGCAATGTTTCGGTGCCAGCGGGATCGCATCTGACGGTCAACGTATCCGGCACCGGAACCGCGCCGGCCCTGTCGCTGAACGGACGCACCGCGTTGTTGGCACCGCTGGCCGCGAACAGCTTTCAGACAGAGCTGGACCTGACCCGCGGCGGCGTGCTGACGGTCGAACACGGCGTTTCGGCCATGGCCGCCTGGACCCTGACCGTGGTCGCGGACCGTCCGCCCACCGTCGCCTGGGGCGGAAATCCCGGCCCGCGTCCAAACAGCCAGCAAACCCGGCTGCCCTGGCAGGCCGCCGACGATTTCGGCGTCACCAAACTCCAGGCGGTCCTGCATTTGGCCAGCCGGCCCGACGCCCCGCCGCTTGTGGTCGCCATTCCGTTGCCTGGCGGTTCGGTGAAATCGGCGCATGGGCTTAGTCAGCCGGATCTGACCGCGCATCCCTGGGCCGGACTTCCGGTTACCGCAACCCTGGTCGCCACCGACGCCGCCGGCCAGACCGGCACCAGCGCGCCGGCCGGCTTCGACCTGCCGGAACGCCCGTTCCGCAATCCGGTGGCGCGTCTGCTGATCGGCGCGCGCAAGACACTCAGTCAACATCCCGAGGACCGCGGTGACGCCTTAGCTGTACTGGACGGATTGCTCCAGAATCCCGACCTGTTCGGCGGCGATCTCGGGGCCTTCGCGGTGCTTAGCGGCACCTATTACGAACTGGTGCGTGATTACAGCAGCGATGCGGTGCGGCAGGCCGGGGACATGATGTGGCAACTGGCGCTGCACATGGAGGAAGGCCAGACAGAACAAAGCGCCCGATTGCTGGAGGCCGCCCGCCAGAACGTCCGCGACGCCATGGACAAGGCGCGCGAACAGCCGAATGGGGCGAACATCAAGGATCTGGCGCAAAAGCTGGAAAACCTGCGCCAGGCGATCGATGCCCATATGCGGGCCCTGCTGGAAGATGCGTTGCACAACGACACCGTGCTGCCGTTCGATCCAAA
Source organism: Pseudomonadota bacterium (assembly GCA_021807975.1). Lineage (GTDB taxonomy): Bacteria > Pseudomonadota > Alphaproteobacteria > Acetobacterales > Acetobacteraceae > Rhodopila. The sequence goes on from JAKBCJ010000039.1 coordinate 12,244, forward strand.
TTCCATGCAACTGTCCAGCCAGGACATGCAGGCGCTGGCTCGGCAGGCGGAGCAGAATGCCAGGGATGGCCGCATGGCCGATGCGTCGCAGCAACTGGCGCAGCTTGAAAAGATGCTGGACCGCTTGCGCGATGCGCGCGTGCAATCGGGCGGGGACAAGCAGGCCAGCGGCAAACGCCAGCGCGGTAAGGACCAGCAAAGCGTCATCCAGGATATGATCGCGCGTCAGGGGGCGCTGCTGGATCGGGCAAGGCGGCGCACCGGGGACCGCCAAACCGCCGCCGATCCGGAACTGGAACGTGAGGCCGACCAACGGACACAGCAGGCCCTGCGGCGCGGACTGGGTGAACTGATGCAGCAATTCACGGATCTGACCGGCGAGGCGTCGCCCGGCCTTGGGGAGGCGGATCAGGCGATGCGCGATGCCGCGGCCTCATTGAACCAGGGCCAGGACGGGGCGGCGGGCGACCGCGAGCAGCAGGCCATTGCCGCGCTGCAAAAAGGTAACCGCGAACTCGGCCGGGCGATGGCGAAAAGTGGCCGCCAGGGGGGGCAGGACAGCGACGGCGAATCCGGATCGATGGGTGCGGCAATGCCCCGCGGCCAATCCGCGAACGGCAGCGGGACATCGCCCGACCCGACCGATGACATGTCACCCGAAAGCCGCGATCCGCTCGGCCGCATCGACCCGGGAACCAGTGCCGCCAGCGCGGACTCCAGCGTCCCGGAGGAACGGGAGCGCCAGCGAACCCGAGCGATCCAGGACGAACTGCGCCGCCGCGGCGCGGATCGGGAAAGGCCGGTGCAGGAGTTGGACTACATTGACCGGCTGCTGAAGCAGTTCTGACGCGGCCCCCGGGATCCACGCTGGACCGACGGCAGGCTGATGGCATCAGATGGCCGTGGCTCGCGGAAGCCTTTTCCGGCAGATCCTGCTAAGGGCAATCGCGATCCAACGGACCGCCGGCATGCCAACCGGCAGCGGCCTCGACACGAAGGAACAAGCCTATGGGACGGGAACTGGAGGGTAAGGTTGCCGCGGTAACGGGGGCCGCGTCGGGCATCGGACTGGCCACAACCGAGGCGATGCTGGCCGCGGGCGCGCGCGTCGCGATGATCGACCGCGACGCGGCGGCGCTGGCCGCGCTCCGCGCCAGGCATGGCGAGGCGGTGATCCCGCTGGTGCTCGACCTGCTCGATGCAAAAGAGTGTGCCGGGCTGCTGCCGCGCGTGCTGGAAGCGGCAGGCCAACTCGACATTCTGCATGCCAATGCCGGGACCTATGTCGGCGGCGATCTGGTGGATGCCGACACCGGGGCGATCGACCGGATGCTGAATCTGAATGTCAACGTGGTGATGAAGAACGTCCACGACGTGCTGCCGCATATGATCGGGCGCGGGACGGGCGATATAATCGTCACAAGCTCCCTGGCAGCGCATTTCCCCACGCCGTGGGAGCCGGTTTATGCCTCGTCCAAATGGGCGATCGACTGTTTCGTGCAGACGGTGCGGCGCCAGGTGTTCAAACACGGCATTCGCGTGGGGTCGATTTCGCCGGGCCCGGTGATCAGCGCGCTGCTGGCGGACTGGCCGGCGGAGAAGCTGAAGGAAGCACGGAAGGCCGGCAGCCTTCTGGAGGCGGGCGAAGTGGCGAATGTCGTGATGTTCATGCTGACCCGGCCGCGCGGCATGACGATTCGCGACGTGGTGATGCTGCCCACCAATTTCGATCTGTAGCGGCCGCTGTCCCGACGCGTGCCGACCCGGGTTATTTCGCCAGGATACGCGCCAGTTCCAGCAGTTCGGTATCGACCGGCTTGGTGCGCCCGACAATATCGGCCAGCGGCGTGCGGGTAACCTCGTTTTTCTGCCAACCGACCAGCACGCCGGTCAGGCCCGCACTCAGCGATTTCACCGCATTCACGCCCAGACGTGTCGCCAGCAACCGGTCGAACGCCCGCGGCGGGGCGCCGCGCACCACATGGCCCAGCGTCGTGGCGCGCAGTTCGAAGCCGGATTTCTGCTTTTCGGCATCGAAATACGCCATGATCCTGGCGGCATTCTCCTTCACGCCCTCGGCGATCACCACGATCGCATGCGTCTTGCCCCGCTCATACGCCGCGTGCAGCCGTTTCGCGATTTCGCTGGCCGGGACTTCGAATTCGGGAGTGGAGATGACTTCGGCGCCGCCCGCCAGACCCGCCATCATCGCCAGATAGCCGCAGTCCCGCCCCATCGTTTCCACCAGGAACGCCCGGTTGTGCGACGAACCGGTGGTGCGCAGGTGGTCGATCGCCTCCAGCGTCACGTTGATCGCGGTGTCGCTGCCGATGGAGATATCCGTGCCCAGCAGGTCGTTATCGATGGTGGACGCGATGCCGACGACGGGGACCCCAAGCTGACTCAGCATGTAAGACCCGGTCTGCGATCCGTTGCCGCCGATCACCACCACGCCGTCGATGTCCAGTTGCGCCAGGTTGCGCACGGCCTTGGAGCGCCCTTTTTCCTCGCGGAATTCCGCTGACCGGGCGCTGCCCAGGAATGTGCCGCCGATCTGGATGATCCCGCCCACGTCACGCGCGTTCAGTTGCCGGATTTGGCCATCGACCAGACCCTGCCAACCCTGGCGCACGCCGAACACAGTCATGCCCTCATCCAACGCGCTGCGGGTGACTGCCCGGATTGCGGCGTTCATGCCGGGGGCGTCGCCGCCGCTTGTCAGTACCGCGATATTTTTCATGACCGCAACCTTATGGGCGCCGGTTGCGCGCGTCCACTATACCGAACGGGCGGCGGCGAATTCGGCGGCAACCGCATCGATCAGTGTGCCGGTTGCCACGATGGCGGAGACGGAGGAGACGCTGTGTCCCGAACTCCAGATGTCTTTCCAGCGGCGGGGCTGGCCTGCTGTCAGGTCCTTTGCCACGTCGATCGCCCCGCGTTCCGGCAGGTTGTCCGGGTCCAGCCCGGCCGCCGCGATGGACGGACGCAGCATGTTGGTCTGCAAACCGGTGAACGCCCGGGTCAGCAGAACGTCGTCGGCGGTGCTGTCCACCAGCATCTGCTTATAGTCCGGCTGAGCCATGCTTTCGGTTGTGGCAATGAACCGGGTGCCCATGTAGCCGAGGTCGCAGCCCAGCGCGATTGCCGCTGCCAGCGCCTGACCGTCGCCGATGCCCCCCGCCAGCACCAGCGGCCCGGCGAAGAACCGGCGCACCGCCCGTACGAACGCGAAGGGATTCAGCCAGCCGGTTTGCCCGCCGGCGCCGGCTGTCAGCAGGATCAGCCCATCCGCGCCAGCCGCGATTGCACGTTCGGCGTGGCGGATGGACGCCACATCGGCGAACACCAGGGCACCGGCATCGTGCAGCGGCCCGACGGCCCCGGCCGGGGAGCCGACGCTGGTAATGACGATCTCCGGCTTGTGGCGCAACAGGACCGCCAGATCTTCCGCCATCCTGGGGTTGGATTTATGGACGATCAGGTTGGCGCACCAAGGGGCCGCTGCCTCGACGGCGCCGATTTCGGTCAGCCAGCGGTCCAATTCGTCCGCGGAACGGCAGTTGGCGGTGGGGAAGGCGCCGATAACTCCGGCCCGCCGAACGGCGATCACCAGATCGACGCCGGAGACGCGGAACATCGGTGCGGCGATCAGCGGCAGGCGCAGCCGTTCCAGCAAGGCAGCGAAGCGGGTCATGGCTGGTCCGGTCACACCTTTGGCCACAGCACGTCCCGGGTGGCGATGGATGGCGGATAGACCGCCACCGGCCTGCCGTCGCGCCATTGCACCACGCACAGCTTGGCGCCGACGCGCCGTCCGGATTGGTCGTATTTCAGCCGGCCGTCGGGGAAGAACAGGGCAGGGCCGTCGGTCATGTCCAGGGCATGAATGGCGTCGCTGACCTTGCGCCGGTCGGCGGCACCGGTCCGCTCCAGGGCTTCCTTCAGGATCATCACGTGCACATAGGCGAAAATGGAGTCGTGGCCGAACCACGGTTCGCCGGTCTTGGCCATGAACCGCTTTTCCAGTTCCACCTGGTTCTTGCCCGGCCAGTTCGCCAGCCCGACCATGATGCCTTCCAGGTTCTCGGCGCCGGCGTTCTTCAGCAGTTCCGGCACTGCCCAGTGGCCGCCGCCGCCGATCTTGGGCAACCGGTCGCTGCGCATATTGAATTCGGCGAACTTGTCGGCCAGCAGCTTGTCGTCGGGAACATTCGTGGATTGCAGCACGGCGAAGTCGGGCCGTCCGGATCGCACATGCTGCACCATGGTCGTGGCATCCGTCAGCGGCGGCGTATAGACCTCGTCCGCGACAATGGTCAGGCCCTGTTGTTGCACCACATGGCCTCGCATTGCCTTCATGAAGCTGACGGAAGACGCCGTATTGTCGCCGATAAACGCCACCTTGGCGGGCTTTTTGCCCGATGCCTTTTGCGCCAGTTCCATGATCATCGGCAGCTCCTCCTCCGCCTGCCGGTCGGCGGTGGGGGAAGACTGGAAGACATGCTTGAACCCGCGCGAGGTGATCAGGTCCGAATACGATAGCGTCAGCCACGGCAGTTCGGCGCGTTCGGTAACCTCAGTCGCGGCGAGGGTGAACGAGGACAGCCAGCAGCCGAAGCCGCCAACCAGATCGGGTTCCTCCGCCACCATGCGCTGCGCGGCATCCTTGGCTTTTTCCGCGGAATCCCCTGCGTCGTATTCGACCAGTTTCAGCCTGGCGCCGCCCATGGACTTGATGCCGCCCGCTGCGTTGACATCCTCGACGGCGAGGCGCGCGCCCATCTGTTCCAGGATGCCCTGACGGGCCCAGGGGCCGGACAGCGGCACCAGCATGGCGATCTTCACCTCGGCCGGCGTCTGGGCTTTCAGGCGGCCGGAGGCTACGGCGGCGCCGGCCAGGCCGAGGCTGATGGTGTTGCGGCGGGAAAGTTTGGTCATGGGTGACTCTCGCTTCGGAGGGATTTGTCTTGGGCGTTTATTGGTTTGGGCCATGCTGTGTGGAAAACCCGCATTTTAACACGGAATAAATGGAGGCCCGCGGAGGAACCATGTGGAACACGTCCTTTCGCATCCGTCATGGCCTGGCGCAGTCCCGGCCATCTTCGCACATGAGGTAGAAGCGCGGTATTCGGGCAAGCACAGCCTCCGATGCGGTTCACACACACCCATCCGCTCAACTCAGCCCCAGGTACGACTTCCGAACCCGGTCGTCCCGCAGCAGTGTCTCATACGGCCCGTCCAGCACCATGCGGCCGGTTTCCAGCACGTAGCCGTGGTCGGACAGTTCCAGCGCCTCGGCGACACGCTGTTCCACCAGCAGAATGGTGACGCCGTCCTCCTTGTGGATTTGGGACACCCGTTCGAAGATCGTATCGGCCACGGCCGGGGCCAGGCCCATCGACGGTTCGTCCAGCATCAGCAGCCGGGGCGCGCAAGCCAGACCGCGGCCGATAGCAACCATCTGCTGTTCGCCGCCGGACAAGGTCCCGGCAAGCTGAGCCGCCCGTTCGGCCAGGATCGGGAACAGTGTATGGATCCGGTCCAGCGTGTGGTGCCACGCATCCTGGCCGGCCTTGGGATAGGCGCCCATCTCCAGGTTTTCCCGCACGGTCAGCGTTTTGAACACCTGCCGTCCTTCCGGGACATGGGCGATGCCCAGATGCGCCCGCCGCGCCGGGGGAAGCCCGAACAGATTCTGCCCCATGAAGGTAATCTGGCCACCAGCAGCCGGCACGATCCCGGAGATGGTTTTGAACAGCGTCGATTTACCCGCGCCGTTGGGGCCGACGACGGTGACGAACTGCCCCTCTTTCACCGACAATGTAACATCGTTCAGCGCGCGCAGCCCGCCGTAGGAGACGGAGAGATTGGTGACCTCAAGCATCCTGTTTGGCCGCCCATTTCCTGCCCAGATAGGCTTCGATGACCGAACGGTCCTCCACGACCGTACGCGGCGCCCCGCTGGCCAGGACGCGGCCGTGGTCCAGCACTAAGAACCGGTCGGCGATGCGCATCATCGCGTGCATGGTGTGTTCGATGATGATCACGGTCATGCCCTCCGACCGCAGCCGGACCAGAACA
>JAKBCJ010000040.1 GCA_021807975.1 Pseudomonadota bacterium
GCTGGACCCCGACTGGTACAGCTCCGGGTTCGGCGCACAACTGACCTGGACGTTGCCGTTCGGTTTGCTGATCATGTTCGCCGTGTTCAACCGGTTCAACCGGGCGTGGGAGGAGGCGGCGAGGGATTTGGGCGCCACGCCCTGGCAATCGTTTCGCCATGTTGTGCTGCCGATCATTCTGCCCAGCGTGATCGGGATCGCGCTGTTCGGATTCACGCTGTCTTACGACGAATTTGCCCGCACGCTGCTGACCGCCGGCAGCGACAACACCCTGCCGCTGGAAATTTTCGGGATGACCACCAGCGTGACCACGCCCGTGCTGTATGCGTTGGGGACGTTGACGACGGGGTTCTCTTTCGTCGTTATCCTGGTTTCCCTGGGGATTGTGCGGCTGCTGGCCGCGAAACGGGGGGCGTGACATGGCCGAGGTGACGGTACTGGATCATCCGCTGTTGCGGCACAAAATGAGTTTGTTGCGCGACAAGAACACCACCACGGCGCTGTTCCGACAGGTTGCCCGCGAAATAAGCCTTTTGATGGCATACGAAGTCACCCGCGACCTGAAACTGGAGCCGCTGGCGGTCGAAACCCCGCTGGAGACCATGCAGGCGGAGCATCTGGCGGGTAAGAAACTGTGCATCGTGTCGATTTTGCGGGCCGGGAACGGCATCCTGGACGGCATGCTTGATCTGGTTCCTTCGGCCCGGGTCGGCCATATCGGACTTTATCGCGATCACGCAACGCTGCGGCCGGTGGAATATTATCTGAAGCTGCCCGGCGACGTGGCGGGGCGGCTGGTCATTCTGGTGGATCCGATGCTGGCGACCGGATATTCGGCGATTGCCGCCGCCGCCCGGTTGAAGCAGGCGGGCGTGACGGCGATGAAGTTCGTTTGTCTCCTGGCCGCGCCCGAGGGGATTGCGGCGTTTACGACGGCGCATCCCGATGTTCCGGTGTTCACCGGGGCGATCGACCGGCAATTGGATGAGAACGGTTATATCCGCCCCGGACTGGGGGATGCGGGCGACCGGTTCTACGGCACGCGCTGACGGGGTCTGTTCCGGGATTTTCTCGGACGCCACGTTCCGGCCGTACCGCCGGGCACAAACGTTGACAGCGTTGTTCTTGCGGGCCGGGCTGTCACAGCGGCACAGGTTTCCATTCGCCGCAAACCTGATCTAGCCTCCGCCCAACGACATGAAACGGAGGACCAGCCATGACCCCGACGAGCCGGTTACGCACCCTGTTGCGCGGCGAACAGATCGTCATCGCCCCCGGCGCCTATGACGGCATCACCGCCAAACTAATTGCACAGGCAGGGTTTTCAGTCGCCTATATGACCGGGGCCGGCACCGCCGCCTCTTTGGGCTACCCGGACTTCGGCCTGGTGACCATGACCGAAATGGCCGACAATGCCGGACGCATCGCCCGTTCGTCCGGCCTGCCGGTGATCGCTGACGCCGATACCGGCTATGGCAACGAACTCAACGCGTTCCGCACGGTGCAGGAATACGAACGCCGGGGCGTCGCCGGGCTGCATATCGAGGACCAGGTGTTCCCAAAAAAATGCGGCCATCTGGACGACAAGGAAGTCATCCCGCGGGAGGATTTCATCGCCAAAATCCGAGCGGCGGCGGCCGCCAGAACGGACCCCGATTTCATCGTGATCGCGCGGACGGACAGCCGAGCGGTGGTGGGGATGGAAGAGGCGGTGACGCGGTGTAATGAGGCGCTGGCGGCCGGGGCCGACATGGCCTTCCTGGAAGCGCCGCAAACCGTCGAGGAAATCAGCGCGGTGCCGAAACTGGTGCGCGGCCCGTGCATGCTGAACGTGGTGTGGGGCGGCAAGACTCCGCTGGTGGACATGGCCGACGCTCAGGCCTGGGGCTACAAGCTGGCGATCTTTCCCGGCCTGCTGTTCAAGAACGTGATCGGCGTGTGCGATGAAGCGTTGCAGGCCCTGAAAGACACCAACCGCCATCCCACGCCGGGCGCTGGGTTGTCGGTACGCCAGGTGTTCAACCGGTTCGGCGCCGATGAGTGGGACGCTCGGCGGACGCAATTCCGGGTGCCCATGGCAAAGGCCGCCGAATGAGTACGCCCCAGACCCTGTTCGAGAAAATCTGGCAACGCCACGTCATTCTCGAACGCGAGGACGGGTCGGTATTGCTGCACGTCGCCCGCCACCTGATCCATGACGGTTCGGCGGCGGGCTTCCGCACGTTGCGCGAACGCGGCCTGCCGCTGCGGCGACCCGACCGCACGTTCGGCACGCCCGACCATTACGTTCCAACCACGACCCGCGACATGGCGACGATCGCCGAGGGCGGCCGGCGCGACATGGTAGCCGCCCTCGACAAAAACGCCCGGGATTTCGGCTTTACCGAGTTCGCACTGAACGACGTTCGCCAGGGCATCATCCATGTGATCGGGCCGGAGCAAGGGATTAGCCAGCCCGGCCTGCTGATGGTGTGCGGCGACAGCCATACCGCGACCCACGGCGCGTTGGGGGCGCTGGCGTTCGGGATCGGTTCGTCGGAAGTGGCGCATGTGCTGGCGACTCAGACCCTGTGGCAGGCGAAGCCCCGATCGATGCGGGTGAACGTCACCGGTCAACTCGGGCCGGGCGTGACGGCGAAGGACGTCATCATCGCCATCATCGCGCAGATCAGTGCCGCCGGCGGAACCGGCCATGTCATCGAATACGCCGGACCAGTGATCCGGGCATTATCGATGGAGGGTCGCCTGACGCTCTGCAACATGTCGATCGAGGCGGGCGCCCGGGCCGGCATGGTCGCGCCGGATGACGTTACTTACGCGTATCTGAGAGGCCGGCCCTATGCGCCGAAAGGCGAGGCGTGGAATCAGGCCCTGGCGTTCTGGCGCACTTTGCCCTCGGACGAAGGCGCGGCGTTCGACACCGACGTTACGGTCGATGGCAGCGCGATCGCCCCAATGCTGACCTGGGGCACCAGCCCGGAAAGCGCCGGGCCGATCACCGGCAGCGTGCCCGACCCCGCCGCCGAGCCGGACGCGGAACGGCGGGCCTCGATGCGGGCGGCACTGGATTACATGGGGCTGACGGCCGGCACGCGCTTCACCGACATCCCGGTGGACAAGGTGTTCATCGGCTCCTGCACCAACAGCCGGATCGAAGACCTGCGCGCCGCTGCCGCCGTGGTGAAGGGCCGCAAGGCAAAGACTTGGGCAATGGTGGTCCCCGGCTCCGGTCTGGTGAAAGCGCAGGCCGAGGCCGAAGGGTTGGACCGGATTTTCCTTGAAGCCGGGATCGAGTGGCGCCACCCCGGATGCTCGATGTGCGTCGGCATGAACGGCGATCTGGTCGCGGCCGGGGAGCGGTGCGCCTCCACATCGAACCGGAACTTCGCCGGACGGCAGGGACGCGGTGCGCGGACGCATCTGGTCAGCCCCGCGATGGCCGCCGCCGCCGCTATTGCCGGGCACTTCGCTGACGTGCGTCAGATGATGGAGAGGGCGTGAGATGGAACCGTTCAAACGGATCGATGCGGTCGGGCTGCCGGTTGCCTCGCCCAACGTCGATACCGACCAGATCATTCCCGCCCGGTATCTATGGCACCCCAGGTCGGATGGATACGGCCAATGGCTGTTCAACGATCTGCGGTTTTCCGAGGACGGCCAGGAGAAGCCCGGGTTCGTGCTGAACCAGCCGCGCTATGCCGGAGCGAAGGTCCTGGTCGCGGATCGCAACTTCGGTTGCGGGTCGTCGCGGGAACATGCTGTCTGGGCCTTATACGATCACGGTTTTCGCGTCGTGATCGCTTCGAGTTTCGGGGACATTTTCTATAATAACAGCTTCAAGCAAGGGCTATTGCCCGTAGTGCTGCCGGAGGCCGAGGTAACCGCGCTGCGCGAGGCGATCGAGCGTGGCAACAGCACCCGCGTAGCGGTGGACCTGGAAACCCAAACCGTTACGGGCCCGGGCGGCTTCACCGCCAAATTCCAGATCGCACCATTCCAGAAGAAGAAATTGCTGGAGGGATTGGACGACATCGCGCTGACCCTGGCGTCATCCGACCGGATCGCGGCGTTCGAGGCTGGGTTCGACCGGGAAATGCCCTGGCTGACGGTCGATCAGCCCCCCTGAATCATCCCCGATGATGCAGCCGCCGGTCTAAGGCAAGCAGCGCGCCGTTCGCCCCCACCGCGAACACGATCACGATCAGCGTCACCGCCGTGGTCAGCCTCACGTTGTGCGAGTTGATGCCGTTTATGATCAGAAACCCGATCCCGCGTTGGGAGGCGAACATCTCGCCGATCAGCACCCCCAGCAGACACAGCGAAAACCCAACGCGCAGCCCGCTGGCGATCTCTGGCAACACCGCCGGAATCAGAACGAACCGCGCTGTCTGCATCGGCGACAACCGCAGCGAACGGGCGGTTCGCAACAGCACAGGACGGATGTTCTTCACCGCGCCCAGGGTAAACAGCACGACCGGGATCAAGCCGTGGATTACCCCGAACGCGATTTTCGCCGACGGACCCAGCCCGAACAGCAGCAGCATCACCGGGTAGAGCGTCACCTTCGGAATGGTGTACAGTGACGCCAGCATCGGCTCCGCCACGTCGCCGGCAAAGCGAAACGCCCCGAACCACAGCCCCAGCGCGATGCCCAGCACGGCGGAGATCGCCACCGACCACGCGAAGGCGGACAGTGTTTGCGTGGCATGGCCCCAGAAACTCGGGGTTCCCAGCAGGGCCACGGCATACCGGACCGTTGCCCAAGGCGGGGTCAGCGCGGCCGAACCGGCGTATTGATACAGCCCCTGCCACACCGACAGCATCGCCAGCAGGATCAGCGTGCTGTCCAGCCACCCCTGACGCCGGCTCATCCGCGCCCCCGGCGGCGCTGCAAGCGGGCTTCCCATGTGGACAGCAGCGCGTTGCTGACGACGGCACTCAGCAGAACGAACAGCATCAATCCGTACATCGTCCGGTTGTCGAAACTTTCATAGGCATAGGCGATGGCATAGCCCAGGCCGCCGCCGGACAGGATGAACTCGCCCGCGATGACGCCGATGAAGGCATAGGCCAGGGAGAGCTTGATGCCCTGAAACAGGTTGGGCAGCGCCGCCGGCAGAATCACCAGCGCCGCCGTGCGGGCCGGATCCAGACGATGCATGCGCGCAACCCGGCGCAACACCGGCGGCACACGATCCAGCCCCAGCAGCGTGGCGATCAGCATGGCCGGCAGCGCGGCCAGGAAGCCGATAGCGATCAGCGGCAGGGCGCTAAGCCCAAACAGCGCAACCAGCAGCGGATAGAAAACAAAGATCGGCACCGAATAATACGATGCCAGCAGCGGATCGATCGCCCGACGGAGGCGGGGTGTTCCGTGCAGAGCGACCCCGGCGACGAAGCCGGTTAGCACGGCGGCGAGGAACGCGACCGCGACAGTGCTGAAAGTGGCGGCGACGTCGGCCAGCACCTCCTCCGTCGCCAGCAACTCAACCATCGCCGCGACCATTTCGCTCGGTGGCAGCACCGCGAGCGGGGGAACAAGGCCGGCGCGGCAGGCCGCCTCCAGCAGAAGGATCAGGCCGAGGCTGATACCCCAGCGGGTGAGGACGATGCAGGTGGATCGGGTCATCACGGGATCACTCTCATCCGCGACCGATCGCCTTCATAGATTCCGTCCGCAGGCTGCTCCACAACCGAGCGGTCACGGCCCCGAAGGCGGGGTCGGAGACGATGCGGCTGTCGCGATCCCGGGGCCAACCGGTTTCCACCAGATCGATGAAGCGGCCCGGGCGGGCTGACATCACGCCGACGCGGTCGGACAGCATCGCCGCCTCGTCTAACGCATGGGTGATCAGCAGCACCGTGGCGCCGGTTTCGCGCCACAACCGCAGCAACTCGTCACCCATCAGCAGGCGGGTCTGCTGGTCCAGCGCGCCGAACGGTTCATCCAGCAGGATCAGGCGGGGTTGCAGAACCAAAGTGCGAGCGATGCATACCCGCTGGCGCATCCCGCCGGACAGTTGCGCTGGATAGGCGCTTGCGAAGTCCGCCAGTCCCATGAAGCCAACAGCGTAATCGATGCGACGCGCGATCTCGGTGCCGTCCATGCCGAGGCGCCGCAAACCGAAGGCCACGTTGTCGCGAACGGTCAGCCAGGGGAAGCTGGCATCCTCCTGGAACACGACGCCGATCCCGTCCGGCACCGAACCGGCGACGGGCTTGCCCTCGAACGCGATTGTGCCGGCGGTCGGCGGATTCAGGCCCGCCAGCACATCCAGCAACGTCGATTTACCACAGCCGGACGGGCCGACGACGGAGAAGAATTCGCCCCGCGCGATGTCCAGGTCGATCGGCCCCAGCGCATGAACCTGGCTGGTGCCGGGATATACGCGGGTTACGCCGCGAAGGACGGCATGCGCGGCGGTCTCGGTCACGGCCGGACCTCAGGAATGCGGCTTCAGGTCGGCGGGCAGGAACGACGGATCGACCACCTTCTTCCAGTCCACCGGGCCTTTCTGCTGGCCGACGATTTGCAGACCCTCGATCATGCGGTTCATGCCATCGTAGTCCAAGCGCCCGTCGGACCAGTAGTTGAACGACAGCAGGTTCTTGAACACTTTCTTGTAGAGCGCCGGGTCGCCATTGAACGCCTTGGCGGTGATTTCCGCTGCCTCGTTGGGATGGGCAACGATGAATTCCACGCCTTCGCGCCTCGCGGCCAGGATACCGCGCAGTTTGTCGGCACCTTCCTTGGCATAGTCGGTCGTGGTGATCGCGACGGTCTGCATCATGTTCGCCGGCAGCACGTCCCTGACGTAAAACACGGCCTGCACCTTGTCCTCGTTCTCGGACCACACCGGCTCACCCGTCATTCCGGCGTCGATCGCACCATTCAGCACGGCCGACAGGTTGGCGCCGATGCCGCCGGCCGGGATCAGCCTGACCGAAGCGGGATCGATGCCCCGCGCCTTCATCGCCATCAGAATCAGCATGTTGGTGACCGACCCGGGCGCGGTAAAGCCGATCTTCCTGCCGACGATGTCCTTGATGCCGTGCATCGGGGAGCCTTTCCTGGCGATCCACATAATGTCGCCAATGCTGTCGGTGCCGCCGCCGATGATCGTCAACGGCTGGCCGGCATTGATCGCCTGGATCGCGGCGGGAAGTGCCACCTCCCCGAACGGCAGGTCGCCGGCCAGGGTGTTGCGAACCGAAGTGCCGCCGCCGTTGGAGGTCAGGATGCCGGTGATATCGACACCATGGGCCTTGAAGAATCCCTTCTCCATCGCGACGGCATAAGGCGCGCCGTAGAACGCCGACCCCCAGTGGGTGACGGTGATACTCTCGGCCCGGCTGGCGCCCGCGGCGGTGAGAAGTAGTATGAAAGCGGCAAAGACAGACCGTATGCGCATCGACGTTTCCCCCTGGCGGCTGCCACGCCGCCGTGTTCCCCCGCGGAACGCTAGCACGCGTCAAGGCGGGACGGGAAACGGCCGGCTTCACGGCATAACCGCCCTGGTATCGCCGCCGACCGGATGGTACTGATAAATGCGCCGCTTCAGCAGGGTTTCAGAATGTCAGTTTGCGGCGCCGGCACAGGGTCGTGCGGTTCGGTTTGCATCGCATGACGTCACGGCGATGGATACGGCTGTTGGCGGCAATCGCATTCGCCACTGTGTTGGCGATATTCGTCATATGGGCATCGCCATTCCTATCGGTGGCCGCGCTGGAAGCGCATCGGCGCGAATTGGTCGTCTGCCAGGCGGCGCACCCCATCGCGACAGCCGCGATCTTCGCACTCGGTTTTATCGGCTTTGCCGCCCTGGCGCTGCCCGGGGCCGAGGTTCTGGCGATCACCGCCGGGGCGGTTTTCGGCTTGGCGGAAGGCACGGTATTGGTTTCATTCGCATCCAGTATCGGCGCGACCGTGGCATTTCAACTAAGCCGCCTGCTGTTTCGCGACATCGTGCGCCGACGTTTTGCCCGGTTGTGGAGCATGGTTTCCCACGGCGTGGAGACCGAGGGCGCGTTCTATCTTTTCGCCCTGCGCCTGGTGCCGGCCATTCCGTTTTTCCTTGTGGATTTGCTGATGGGCCTGACAGACCTCCGCCCGTTCACCTTCTACTGGGTAAGCCAGATCGGCATGCTGCCGGCGACTGTCGCTTACGTGAACGCCGGCTCCCAACTGGGGCAACTTCAGTCGATGGCCGGCGTACTGAGTCCGCGGGTCTTGCTCGCGTTTGCCGTCCTTGGCCTGCTGCCGCTGGCCGCCCGTTATGGTCTGGGTCTGGTCCGTCGCCGAACCGGCGGCGCTTCCCCGCGTCCACCGCCCGCCCTATAAGGCCGCAACGGGGAAATGGAGCGATGACCGCGGAGGACCCTCGCTGGCGGGAGTGGATGCAGGCGGCGCAGCAAGGCAACCGCGCCCGCTACGGCGATTTGTTGGCCGCCGCGATCCAACCGCTCCGCCGGACAGCGCGGGCACGCTGGCCGCAAGCCGACGCCGCCGCGCTGGAAGATGCCGTGCAAGAGACGCTGCTGGCGCTTCACACGTCGCCGCATCTCTACGACCCGGCGCGGCCCTTCATGCCGTTCCTCTATGGGATCATGCGATTTCGCGGCGGCGACGCCATGCGCCGAAGCCGTCGCCCTGCTGGCAGCCATCAGCAGCCTGCCTAACGGGCAGCGGCGCGCGATCGGAATGACGAAAATGCAGGAACTGTCATAAGCCAGCTGGTATGGGAACCACCCCCGTGACGGTCGCATGGTCGATCGTCGGAACTTTTCGACGCATCCCGTACTGGCTGACCGCCCGGGTCGCCCTGGCGCAGGTGTTCTGGAGTTCGGCGCAGTCACATTTGGCCAACTGGGACACGACAATGTACCTGTTCGCCGAAAGCTTTAAGGTGCCGCTGCTGCCGCCCGACCTGGCCGCCTATATGGCCGTGGCGTTGGAACTGGTGGCACCGCCCCTGCTGATCACGGGCCTTGCGACGCGCTTCGTGGCGCTGGCACTGTTCGGCATGACCATGGTGATCGAGATTTTCGTGTTTCCCGAAGCATGGCCGACGCATATTCAGTGGGCGGCGATGCAGTTGATGCTGATGGGGAGCGGCGGCGGTTATCTCGCAATCGATACAGCGGTGGCACATTGGTTCAAGCGGCCGGAATGAACTGGCCCGACATGAGAAATGCAAGGATCCCGGTCATGCCAGCGAGCGCACCCCCGATGACGGTTCGGCCGCACGTCGTGCTTGTTACAGCATGACGGCCGAACGCCGGACCTGGCCGCGGCCGAGGCGATTCGACCGGAATCTGGTGGTAATCGGGGCTGGTTCGGCAGGTCTGGTCAGCGCCTATCTGGGCGCGGCCCTTCGTGCCGGGGTCACGCTGATCGAAGGCGGCCGCATGGGCGGCGACTGCCTGAACACTGGCTGCGTACCATCCAAAGCGATCATTCGCAGCGCCCGTCTCGCCGTCGAATCCCGCCGGGCGGCATCGCTTGGGTTGTCCGGCCCCCCGCTCGCGGTGGATTTCGCGGTGGTGATGGATCGGGTGCAGGCGATGATCCAGACCGTCGCACCGCATGATTCCGTCGAGCGATATAAGGCCCTCGGCGTCGATGTCCGCCGTGGCCGGGCACGGATCGTCACGCCATGGTGCGTCGAGGTGGATGGCAGCCCCATTACCACCCGATCCATCGTCATCGCCGCCGGGGCGGACCCGGTGGTTCCTGATCTGCCCGGCCTGTCGGAGGTCGCCTATCTGACATCGGAAACAGTATGGCGTTTGCGCACGCTGCCACGGCGTCTGGTGGTGTTGGGCGGCGGCCCCATCGGTTGCGAGTTGGCGCAGGCATTTTCCCAGCTCGGCAGCCAGGTGACGCTGGTGCAGCGGGCCCCGCGCCTGCTGATGCGGGAGGATGACGAAGTCTCTGCCTTCGTCGCGGATCGCATGGCGGCGGACGGGGTTCGCGTGCTGACGGACACGAAGGCGGTAGCCATCCAAACCACCGGGGGCAGCCGGGTCTTGCAGACCGAACGCGGCGGGATCGCGGGCGCGGAATCATTCGATGAAATTTTGATCGCGGCCGGCCGCCGAGCGCGAACGGCCGGATATGGGCTGGAGGAACTGGGCATCGGGCTAACCGCGGCGCGGACAGTGCAAACCAATGCCTGGCTGCAAACCGCTTATCCCAACATCCTCGCCTGCGGGGACGTGGCCGGACCCTATCAATTCACCCATGCCGCCGCGCATCAGGCGCAGTCGGCGGTGCTGACCGGGTTGTTCGCGCCGTTTTACCGGTCGCGCCCGGACTATACGGCGATGCCGGCGGTGACGTTCACCGATCCCGAGGTTGCCCGGGTCGGATTGAATGAGCGCGAGGCCAAGGCGCGCGGCATCGCCTTTGAGTGCGTACGCTACGATCTGCACGAGCTCGACCGGGCGATTGTCGATGGTGCGACCAAAGGGTTTCTAAAGGTGCTCACCGTGCCGGGTAAGGATCGCATTCTGGGGGCGACGGCCGTCGGTGCCCATGCGGGCGAAACCCTGGCGGAATTCACGCTGGCCATGCGGCACGGCATCGGCATGAAGGGTCTGCTGAGTACCGTACATGCCTATCCCACCTATGCCGAAGCCAATCGCTATGCCGCCGGCGCATGGCAGCGCGCCCATACGTCCCCCGCGGCGCTGGGTTTGCTGGCGCGCTTCCATGCCTGGCGGCGCGGCCATGCCGCCGGCCATTCGCAATCAGCCGCCCCATTCCACCCGGGAGAATCGTCCACATGACCGCCAAGCCTCAGCAGCAGGCGCCATCCAGTCCGCTGACCGAACGATTGTCCGTCATGCAATGGAACCGCTTCCACACGGTCATCGTCCTGCTGTTCGGCATGGGCTGGGCCATGGACGCCTTCGAAGTCACCCTGATCGGCAACGTGCTCGGTGCCCTTAAGGAACGATTTAACCTCGTTTCGGACGCGATGTCATTGATTTTGGGCGCGTGGTTCGCGGGACTGATGCTGGGCGGGTCCGGGTTCGGGTGTCTGGCGGATCGCTATGGGCGCCGGCGCATCTTCCCGGGTAGCCGGTGTTGTATGGAGTAACGACCCTGGCTGCCGCATTCGCACCCAACCTGACCGCACCGCTGCTGCTTCGCCTGCTGGCCGGCGGACAGCGCCAGCCACGACAGCAAGGCCGGCCGGCCGCCGTGCTGCCGATCGCCATGGACACGGCGGGAACAGCGGGGGTGGTCGCGTTCTACGCGAAATATGGCCTGACGCACCTGCCGGTCTATGCCGATCCCGACCAAAAATAGGGCATTTCAGCCGCGGAGACGACTGGAGCGACCTGTTTCCGCTGGTCGCACTGCCCATCGCTTTCCTGATCGATCCGCATGGATATGTAGCCGGCTATGTCCCGGGGGCAGCCCAATGGGATTCCGCCGAGGCCGAGGCCCTGCTGGCCCGGGTCGCCGAGCAGTGACTTTGGATGGCCGCGGGCTGGCGCGGGTGGGTTTGACAGCGGCCATACCCGCCATGCTGGATTGATCTGGCGCATGGCGCCCGGACGGCAGCGTGTTCTGATGCCAGCCGTCCGGTCAGACTGGACAAACTGAACGGAACGGAACGACACCAACCATGCCGAAAGCCGCATATGCCTTTCTTGCGGTTATAGCCGCCGCGGCCCTGGGCGGTGGAGCTTGGCTGTATCTGCGCCAAAACACCGCGGCGGATGCCGCGACCCTGACTCTCTACGGCGATGTCGATATCCGCGAGGTGCAGCCGGCCTTCAACGACAGCGGCCACGTTACGGCGATGCTGGTGCAGGAAGGCGCCACGGTGAAATCCGGGGACCTTCTCGCCACCATCGACGACACACGATACGCCGCGTCACTGGCGCGGGCGAAGGCCGACCTGGACAACCAGCGTCAGATTCTCGACCGGCTGGTCGCCGGCTCCCGCCCGGAGGAAATCGCCCAGGCGAAGGCGACGATGGACGGCCTGGAGGTGACCTACCGGAACAACCTTTCAAATTTCCAACGGTTTCAGAAACTGGCGCCCCGCGGCGCGGCGACGATGCAACAACGCGACGATGCCAAGGCGCTGACCGACGCCGCGCACCAGCAGTTCCTGGCGGCGAAACAAGCCTATATCCTGGCCGTCAAAGGCCCGCGCGACGAAGACATCGCCGCCGCCCGGGCGGCCGCCAAAGCCGCCGAGGCCGCTGTCGCCCTGGCACAGCGGGAATTCGACGACACCAGACTGTATGCCAAGGCGGATGGAATCGTGGAGGACCGGATTCTGGAGCCCGGCGACATGGCCTCGCCGGCCACGCCGGTGTTCACGATCGCCTTAACCAGCCCGCTGTGGGTCCGGCTCTATGTGCCCGAAGACAATCTGGGCCGCATCCGCTTAGGCATGCCGGCGACAATCGCGACCGACAGCTATCCGGGGCGCGTCTATCAAGGCTGGATCGGCTACGTGTCGCCCACCGCGGAGTTCACGCCCAAAACCGTGGAAACGCCGGAATTGCGCACCGCGCTGGTCTATCAGGCCCGCGTGTTTGTCTGCGATGGGCGCGAACAACTGCGTCTGGGCATGCCGGCCACCGTGCATATCCACCTGAACGCGCGCCCCATCGCGGCACCGCCGGGATGCGGTCCAGCCGATGCCGCCCAGCGTTAAAGCCCCATCGCCAGCACTGCGGCTGGAAGCCGTCGGGCATCACTTTCGCGCCGGGAAGCGGGTGGTGACGGCACTCGACGGGATCACCGCCGACGCCGCCCCTGGTGCGGTTACCGGACTCATCGGGCCGGACGGCGCCGGGAAAACCACCTTGATGCGGCTGATCGCCGGGCTGTTGCGCCCCGATGCCGGGCGGATCCAGGTGCTGGGCATCGACGTGATGCGCGATCCGCTCGCGGTCCAGGCGCGTCTCGGCTACATGCCGCAACGCTTCGGTCTGTACGAAGACCTTAGTGTGCGGGAGAATCTCGACCTATACGCCGATCTGCAAGGCGTGCCGCAAGCCGCACGGGCCGCCCGCTATGCCGAGTTGCTGCACATGACCGGGTTAGGTCCGTTCACTGAACGCATGGCGGGGCGGCTGTCGGGCGGAATGAAGCAAAAGCTCGGTTTGGCCTGCACGCTGGTCAACCCGCCCGACCTGCTGCTGCTGGACGAACCCACCGTGGGCGTCGATCCGGTGTCGCGGCGCGAGCTGTGGCAGATCATCGATCACCTGACACGCACGGCGCATATGACGGTGCTGTTCAGCACCGCCTATCTGGACGAGGCGGAGCGTTGCGACAGCGTGCTGCTGATCCATGACGGACGTCTGCTGGGCAGCGGCCCGCCCGGTTCGTTCACCGGCGAAATGGCCGGCCGTACATTCTTCGCCACCGCCTCGCTGGACCGCCGGCGCCTGCAGGCGCGCCTCGCCGGGGCGCCGAACGTGATCGACGCGGTGATCCAGGGCGCGCGGGTGCGGGTGGTGACCGCCACCGCCTCGCCGCCCGATGCAAAGGTATTGGCGCCGGACGTGCCCGATCTGGCGTTCCTGCCCACCGCCCCCCGGTTCGAGGATGGCTTCGTCGCCCGGTTGCGCGCGCTGAACACCGCGACCGCACTGCAAGCGGGATCGGCGGCAATCCCGAATGCCCCGGTCAGGCTGAATGGTGGCGGCGACGATATGATCTCGGTACAGCATTTGACGCGGCGTTTCGGCGCCTTTACCGCCGTGGACGACGTCAGCTTCCAGGTTGCCCGCGGCGAGATTTTCGGCCTGCTGGGTGCCAACGGGGCTGGCAAATCGACCACCTTCCGCATGCTGTGCGGCCTGCTGCCGGCCTCCGGGGGCAGCTTGCGGGTCGCCGGGTTCGACCTGCGAACCGCCGCGGCCGCCGCGCGCGGGCGGATCGGCTATATGGCGCAGAAATTCTCGCTCTACGGCGATCTGTCGGTGCGGCAGAATCTACGGTTCTTCAGCAGTGCATATCGCCTGTTCGGGGTTCGGCAACGCGACCGCATCGATTGGGCGGTGAACGAGTTCGACCTGACACCGCTGCTGGACGACACCGCCCGCGATTTGCCGCTGGGATTCAAGCAGCGGCTGGCACTCGCCTGCGCTCTGATGCACGAACCCGACATCCTGTTCCTGGATGAACCTACCTCCGGCGTCGATCCGCTGGCTCGGCGGGATTTCTGGCGGCGGATCAACCTGCTGGCCGAAGCCGGGGTAACCGTCCTGGTGACCACGCATTTCATGGAGGAAGCCGAATACTGCGACCGGCTGGCGATCATGGCGCAAGGCCGGGTGCTGACCGCCGGCGATCCCGAGGCGATCAAGGCCGCGGCACGCACCGCCACCCTGCCCGACCCGACCATGGAAGACGCCTTCATCGCCATCATCGAAGCCGCCGCCACGCATAATGCCAAGGAGGCGGCATGAACCAGACGGTCCTCCGGATGCGGGGCTTGCTGCGCAAGGAATTCCTGCAGATCTGGCGCGATCCATCGGCGCTGGCGATCGCCTTTCTGCTGCCCGCGGTGCTGCTGCTGATCTTCGGCTACGGCGTTTCCTTAGATGCGCGCAACGTGAATCTGGCGCTCGTCGTGCAGCAGCCCGGCCCGCTGGCGACCAGCTTCACCAGCCAGTTCGGACATTCCCCGTTCTTCGTGCCGCATCCGTTCCAGACCATTCAGGCGGCGGAACAGGCCATGGCAGCGCGCGAGGTGAAGGGTATCGTTTGGCTACCGAGCGATTTTGGGCGGCGGGCGGCGGCGGGTGGGGGTGTGCCGATCGGCGTGATCGTGAATGGTGTCGATGCCAACGATGCGCGGATCATCGAGGGTTATGTGCAACAGGTGTGGGCCGGGTGGCTGGCCGCACAGGCCAGGGAAAGCGGCCATGCGGCGTCGCTGCCGATCGCCGTGCAGCCTCAGGTGCGGTTCAATCCGGCGGTCAGCAGCCGCGATTATCTGGTGCCCGGCCTGATCGCGATGATCATGACCCTGACCGGGGCGTTGCTGACCGCACTGGTGATCGCCCGGGAGTGGGAACGCGGCACCATGGAGGCGCTGATGGTCACCCGGGTGCGGATACGGGAGATTCTGCTGGCCAAGCTGATCCCGTATTTCCTGCTTGGCATGGGCGGCATGGCGGCTTCGGTGGCGATCGCGGTATGGTTGTTCAGCGTGCCGCTGCATGGATCGCTTTGGGTTCTGACCGCGGCCTCGGCGCTGTTCATGCTGACGGCGCTGGGGATGGGGCTGCTGATCTCCACCTTCGCGCGCAACCAGTTCGTCGCGGGGCAGATCGCGATCATCACGACGTTCCTGCCGGCCTTCATTTTGTCTGGTTTCGTTTTCGACATTAACAGCATGCCGTCCGTGGTGCGGATCATCACTCATGTCGTCTCGGCGCGGTATTTCGTCGCCATTTTGCAATCGCTGTTCCTGGCCGGCGATGTCTGGCCGGTGATCCTGCCCAATGCGGCCGCCCTGGCCGTGATGGCGGTCATTTTCCCGGGGCTCGCGCGCGCGATCGCCCGCAAGCGGCTGGACTGACCCCGATGTGGCGCCAGGTTCTGGCTTTGATCGTCAAGGAATTGCTGGCGGTGCTGCGCGACGGCAAAAGCCGCATGGTGCTGGTCGGGCCGCCGCTGATCCAGTTGCTGGTGTTCGGCTATGCGGCGACGTTCGACCTCAATAACGTGCCGGTGGCGATCTACGACAAGGACCACAGCCAGGCGTCGCGGGATTTGGTGGCTCGCTTCGTGGGTGCGCCGGCCTTCCGGCTGGTGGCAAGCCTGCACAGCGACCAGCCGATCGACGACTTGATCGACTCTCGCCAGGTGGCGATGGTCCTGGTGATCGACCGGCGGTTGACCCGCGATCTGCTGACCGGCCACCCGGCCCCGGTGCAGGTGATCGTCGATGGCCGCAACTCCAACACCGCGCTGCTGATCGAGGGATATGCCAACACCATCCTAAGCGACTTTGCGTTGAGCTGGGGGGCTGCGCATGGGGTTCCGCCGCCGCCGGCGGTGCTGGCGATGCGGGCGCGGTATAATCCGACGCTCAGTTCCCGGTGGTTCGTCGTGCCGGGAATCGTGGCACTGCTGACCCAGGTGGTGACGCTGCTGGTGGTCGGGCTGTCGGTCGCCCGCGAACGGGAAACGGGAACCTTCGATCAGTTGCTGGTGACGCCGATGCGGCCGATCGACATCCTTCTGGGCAAGGGACTGCCGGGGGTGCTGATCGGGGTTGCCGAGGCAACTGTAACAATTCTCGCCGCGGTGTGGTGGTTCGACGTGCCGCTGCGCGGCGGATTGCTGGCGCTGTATCTGGGACTTGTTCTGTTCGTGATCGCGGTCACCGGGATCGGCCTGATGCTGTCGTCGCTGGCGACGACGCAGCAGCAGGCATTGCTGGGGGCGTTCCTGTTCATGGTGCCCACCATCATCCTGTCGGGCTTTGCCACGCCAATCGCGAATATGCCCGATTGGGTGCAGGACCTGACCTTGATCAATCCCATGCGCTACTTCCTGGTGATAGTAAGGGGCGTCTTTCTGGAAGGAGCGAGCTTGCCGTCGCTGGTGTCGCAATACTGGCCGATGGCGGTGATCGGGGTCGTTAGCCTGGCCGCCGCCGGATGGCTGTTCCGCAAGCGGGTGACATAAGCGCGATCGTTTTCATATTAAAACATGGAGCAGAACAATGGTTGAAGACTGGCTGGCCCTGATTGGCAATATGAACGTGGCGGTGCGCGATCTGCGCCAGGCATCGCCGGATGTGATGAAGAGCTTTTCCGACATGGCCCGCGCAGCGCATGCCGGAGACGAGCTCGACGCCAAGACCAAGGAACTGATCGCCCTGGCCATCAGCGTCGCCGTCCGCTGCGCGCCCTGCGTCGCTTACCATGCCGAGGGCGCGGTTAAGAACGGAGCATCGCGGGCGGCCATCGCGGAAACGCTGGCGATGGCGGTCTATATGGGCGCCGGTCCCTCGGTGATGTATGCGGCAGAGGCGCTGGAGGCGGTGGATCAGATCGCCGCGAAGGCCGCGAAACCCGGCTGAAGGCCCAAACCGCTCGCTATGGTGCGCGGATCGCCAAACTTGCGAGTGGTGCGGCATACTGCCTAGTATCCCCGGCATAAAAACCGGGGAAACAGCCTGTCATGAATCTTGCCCATACATTGCAAGCGACAGCGCGCCGCCTGGGCGGCAGCGATGCGGTCAGCATGGGCGGGGTACGCTGGTCCTATGCGGATTTCGCCAGCCGCGTCGCCCGAACGGCGGGGACTTTGCGCGCCGATGCGGCTTTGGCCCCGGGCGCCCGTGTGGCGATCGCGATGGACAACGGGCCGGCGTTTTTCCAGACACTGTATGCCTGCTGGCAGGCGGGGCTGTGCGCGGTGCCGATGAATGCAAAGCTCCACCCGCGGGAGTTCGCATACATCCTGGACGATTGCGGCGCTTCGGTCTGCGTTGCCTCGCCCGCCTTGCACGATGGAATCGCCGGAGAAGTGGGCACGCGATCCGGTGTTCAGTTGATGGCCACGGACAGCGCCGCGTTCGCCTCGCTGACGGATGGGCCGGCGATTGCGCCCGCCGAGGCGGCACCAGAGGATTCGGCATGGCTGTTCTATACCAGCGGCACCACGGGACGGCCCAAGGGTGCGGTTCTCAGTCACCGCAATCTGCTCTTCATGAGCCATTGCTATCTTGCCGACATCGATATGGTCGGTTCCAGCGACACGATGATTCATTCCGCCGCGTTGTCGCACGGGTCGGGGCTGTATGCATTGCCGCACATCGCCAAGGGCAGTCATCAGGTCATTACAGAAAGCCCGCATTTCAACCCGGAAGAAATTCTGGCGCTAACCGAACGCTTTACGGATGTGACGTTCTTCGCCGCCCCGACCATGCTGACCCGGTTGATGAACAGCCCGGCGCTGGCCAGCGCTAAACTCGATAATCTAAAGACGATCTTTTTCGGCGGGGCGCCGATGTACATCGCCGATCTGGAGCGTGCGCTGGAGTTGTTCGGGCCGCGGCTTGTGCAGATCTATGGTCAGGGCGAAAGCCCGATGACCATCACGGCGATGTCAAAAGCGGATTATGCCGATCGCACCAATCCCCGCTACCTCGAGCGCCTCGGTTCCTGCGGGACCGCGCGGACAGGGGTCGAGGTGCGCGTGACCGATGCAGACGATCGCGACCTGCCGCCGGGCGAAACCGGCGAGGTGCTGACGCGCAGCGATTGCGTCATGACCAGCTACTGGGGCAATGCGGAGGCAACGGGGAAGACACT
>JAKBCJ010000410.1 GCA_021807975.1 Pseudomonadota bacterium
CGAACTCGATGGACCAGACCTTGAGCGATCTGGCCTATCAGTCCTTCAACTACTCGATCTGACCCTTTCCCTGCTTAGGCGGCTCTGACTCCGGCCACGAAGGTGGTGGCCTCGCTCGACAACAGGTCCGCCTGCTTGAACAGTTCCGACGCCGAACTCAGCAGCAGGCCGGCCGCGGAGCCGGTTTCGCTGGTGGTCTGGCTGACCCCGCCGATCCCGGTGGTGACGTCCTGTGCGGCATGGGCCGTTTGCTGCACGGTGCGGGCGATTTCCGACGTGGCCGCGCCCTGTTGCTCGACGGCGACGGCGATGGCGGATGCGATCATGCTGACCTCGCCGATCGTGGCCGCGATGCCCCGGATCGCCTCGACGGCTTCCTTGGTATCGGCTTGGATCTGGTTGATCTGGGCGCCGATCTCCTCGGTTGCCTTGCCGGTCTGGTTGGCGAGACTTTTGACTTCCGACGCCACCACCGCGAAGCCCTTGCCGGCATCGCCCGCGCGTGCGGCCTCGATCGTGGCATTCAACGCCAGAAGGTTGGTTTGGCTGGCGATGTTGGTGATCAGTCCGACCACCGCCCCGATTTTCTCGGCGCCTTCGGCCAGCGCGCGGACAATGGTGTCGGTACGTTTAGCGTCGGCCACCGCGCGGGCGGTGATTTTGGACGATTGCGCCACCTGGCGGCTGATCTCGCCGATCGAGGCGCTGAGTTCCTCGCTCGCGGATGCCACCGTCTGTAATCCGCCGCTGGCTTCCTCCGCCGCCGAGGCGACCGTGGCAGCCTGACGGTTGCCTTCCCCGGCCGAGGCGGTCAACGACCGGGCGGTGGATTCCAGGGCGGCGGAGCCGGTGGAGAGCTGGCCGACGAGATGAACGATTTTGCTCTCGAACCCGTCCGCCATGCGCGACAGCATCGCCTTTTGCGCCGTCGCCGCCTGCTGCTTGACGGTATCCTGTTCCATGCGCAGGCGTTCGGTTTCGGTCATATTGGCCTTGAATATCAGAACCGTGGCGGCCATCTGCCCGATCTCGTCGTGCCGGTTCGTGCCGGGGACCGCGGTTGCCAGATCGCCTTTCGCCAGTTTGCCCATCGCCAGCTTCAGTGCGCCAAGCGATGTGGAAATGTCGCGGTTGATCAGCCAGACCGCGCCCATGGTCAGCAGCAGGATGGTGCAACCGAAGACCGCCATCCGCAGCACCGCGGCATGGAAGGCTTCGTCCAGGTCGTCGGTGTAATCCCCGGCGAAAAACACCATGTTCCACGGCCGGAACAGGCTGGCGGCGACGACTTTCCGCAGCGGTTCTGTTTGTCCGGGCTTGGGGAACATATAGGTCGCGACACCGTGGCCCGAGGGGTGCAGTGCGGCGACGATCAGGCTGCCGATCGGCTGGCCGGACGCGACATCCAGTGCCTGGGGCTTATTTTCCAGTTTGGCATTGACGCCATGCATCAGCGTCGTTCCGGTGGTCGCATCCAACGCACCCAGGTAGCCGGTTCCGTTGTCGTACCGCAGCGCGCGTATGTCGCGATGGAACTCCTCCAGCGCGTCCTGGCGGGTGATTTCCCGGGCGGTTGCTCTTGCCTCCAGCTCGGTGGCGAGCGTCAGGCCGGTGCTGACGACGGCGCGCAGTTTGTCGATGCGATCCTCACGCATGCGGTTATACAGTGTATTCCCGCCAATCACGCCCATCGATACCATTCCGACCAAGAACAGACCTAGCAGCAGGGCCATCTTGGCGCCGAGTTTCAGGTTCCCGAGAATGCTCACTTGAATTATCCCTTTCGGACGTGTCATTGACCGTCTTATCGGGAATTGGTTAACAAACGATAAACGCCGCGCGGATAATTCCGGCCCTTGCCCGCGGTTTTCGAAAGTCCGGGGCGGACGTTCCTGCCCGCCCGACTACGAATTTCTGTTACATAGGCGGCACAAGTCCATCCTTGCCCACGCCGATGCGCATCCCCGTCAGCGTCCCGTCTTCGCCCTTGGCCACGAAAGCGATGATGTGCGCGCCCTTTTTCAACACGCCGCACGTTGCCGGTTCATACGTAATGACGGGCACCTTTTCCGGCACGAAGACCTTCTGCTCGCCGCCCTTATAGACCAAGGTCAGCAATCGCCCGTCGCTGACCTTCAAATCGCCGACCGTGCCGTTTGTCATCGTACTGCCGATGCCCAGATCCCATGGCCGGTGGCCTTCGCCGATCCCGCGCATCGATTCCGGAAACACCTGGACTTCCAAAGCCTTCAGTGTCCCGTCCGTCTGCGTGACCGCGGCGGTGCCAATGAACGAACCCGGCTTGATCGCCTCGATGGAGATCGGTTCGATCAGTGTGCAGCCGGCATCCGACGCCAGCTTCATCGTCACATGCTCGCCGGCGCGGGTCGTCACATGTACGGACGATCCATCCACCGCGTCGATCGTTCCGCGAAGCCGGCTCATCGGCGGCATTTGGGCGAACGATACACCGCCCATCCCGATCGCGGCGATGGCCAGAAACACTGTGCGTCTCGATACCGACATTTCATATCCCCCTTTTTCAGCGTCCCATACGTAGTCGGAATAGCATCCAAGGTAAGCCCGCGCCCGCCGATTTCGGCTTTTGCGCAGCACAATCTTACGGTAATGCCGACCGGTCAGATAAAGGGACCGACGCATGATCGTGATTACCACGGACCACGCCGCGCACGATCCCAACCGGTTCACGCTCCCGACCGATACTCGCCCGTACTGGGAGGTTCCAGCCAGGGCCGACACCCTGCTGGCGACCCTCCGTTCGGCCGGCATCGCCTCCAAACCGGCCAGTGACCACGGACTGGCGCCGATCGCGCGTATCCACGACGCGGACTATCTGCGCTTTCTGGAAACCGCTTTCGCCCGCTGGCAGGCATTGCCGAACGCCGCCCCGATCCTGCGCGCGCCCGCTTATGCCGTACGCCATGGCGGCCGGTGCCCCGACGGCGTCGCGGGGCAGGCGGGATGGTATCTCAGCAGCGTCACCTCCCCGGTGGTCGAGGCGACATTCGCCGCCGCCGCCGGTTCCGCCCATGCCGCGATCGATGCGGCCGACGCGGTGCTGTCCGGTCAGCCCGTCGCCTACGCCCTGTGCCGCCCGCCCGGCCATCATGCCCATACCGACATGGCCGGCGGGTTTTGCTATTTGAACAATGCCGCTATCGCCGCCCAGCGGATGCTGGATGCCGGTTCGGGTCCGCTGGCGATCCTGGATTTCGACGTTCACCACGGCAATGGCACGCAGCAGATTTTCTATCAGCGCGACGACGTGTTCTACGCCTCGGTGCATGGCGACCCGGCTTGGCTGTATCCCTGGTTCGCCGGATACGCCGACGAAACCGGACAGGGCAGGGGCGCTGGCTGGAATCTGAACCTGCCGTTGCCGCCGGGAACGCGAAACGACGGCTTTACCGCCGCCACCGCCCGGGCGCTGGACGCCATCGCCGCCAAACGTCCGGCCGCGTTGATCGTGTCGTTGGGGTTCGACGCGCAGGATGGCGATCCCGCCGCCAACCTGTCCGTCGATGCCGCCGGCTTTGGCACTATCGGCCGCCAGATCGCCGAGCTGGGCCTGCCGGCCGTGCTGGTTCAAGAGGGCGGCTATCTGGTCGAACGCCTCGGGTCGAATCTGATCGCGTTCCTGACCGGCATGGGCGTTCTGTAGGGTGTGCGACGCTATGGGCAGTTGGTGAGTTTTTTGGCATTCGTGGCCTGGTCGAGCGAGGTGCGCGCTAAAGGACCTCGTTTGAATTCGGGTTATTTGTGAAAGGTCTGGCTGGAAATATCATCAGGCAGCCGCAATCCTGCCGTCGGGCGCGTGGACCAGAACGTCGCCCAGCTTGGCCAGCAGGTAGTCCGCATCCGCCTGCCCGACGTCATCGACCAGCGTCAGGACCCGGCTGATGACGCGGGAGCGGAACCGTTCAAGGTCACGCGCCTCGCCGTCGAAGGATGTGTCGTCCACCACGTCCACCGCAGCCTCCACTGCTCCGTACAAGGCTGGCGGCATGGCGGCCTTTTGAAACAGCGCTTTCAGGCCCTTGCGGCTGGGCTCGTGGATCAGGATCTGCGCATTTGCCAGCGGCACGTCGCCTTTCGCCGCCATCGCCGCCTCGAAAAATGCGATATCGCCGGTGCATAGCGCGCGCAGGATCAGCGATGGGGTCAACCGGTCATTGCGCTGCATTTGCGCCACCATTTGCCGCAGATCGTCGTCCGAAGCGCCCAGACTTAGATGCAGGATCGCGTGTTCGCGTGATGACAGCGCGATGTCCGCGGCGGTTTCCGGTGCCA
>JAKBCJ010000411.1 GCA_021807975.1 Pseudomonadota bacterium
GACGGCGTCGAGATGAACTGGATATCTGCCGAACAATCGAACTCGTCGGCGATCGTTGGCGACATTGCGGTCGTCAAGATGTTCCGGCGCGTCACCGATGGCCCCCATCCCGAGGCGGAGATGGGACGGTATCTGACCGATGGCGGCTTCGCCAACACGCCGGCGCTGTTGGGCGAGGTGGTGCGGGTCGAGCCGGACGGAACCCGCCATACGCTGGCAATCGCCCAGGCATTCGTCCGCAATCAGGGCGACGGCTGGACCTGGACCATGGATCTGCTTCTGCGCGGATTGTCGGACCTCGGCGGCGGGAACGACGCGGCGGCGGACGCGGCCAGCCACGCCGATTATACTCGGTTTGCCCGGTTGCTGGGCCAGCGTACCGCCCAAATGCATCTCGTGCTGGCAGCCCCGTCCGCCAATCCAGCTTTCGCGCCAGTAACCGCCACGACAGCAAACGCGCAGGCACTGGTTCACCGTGTGCGCGATCGGCTTGCCGCCGCATACAAGGCGGTCGAGGCGCTGGACGTCGCCGACCGCCAGACGATGGATGCGGTTCGGCAACGCCTGTTCGACAGGCTGCCGCAGCTGGCGGCCCTTGTGGACGGTAAGGTCTTGACCCGGATTCACGGCGATTTGCATCTGGGGCAGGTATTGATCTGCAACGGAGACGTGGCGATCATCGATTTCGAGGGAGAGCCGGCCCAACCTGTCGAAGTGCGTCGCGCCAAGGACCATCCACTGCGGGACGTAGCCGGCATGATCCGGTCATTCGACTATGCGGCGGCCGTGGTGAAACGCCGGGCGCAGGCCAGCCACGCGCATCTGCCCGAGGCGCAGGTCAACACCTTCCTGGAGAGTTTCGTCGCCACGGCGGCCGATGCCTTCCTGGCCGGCTACAGAGAGGCGCCGGATGCGGTCGATCTGGAATTGCTCGATGTGTTCCTGATTGAGAAAGCAGCGTATGAAGTGGGTTATGAGGCGGCTAATCGTCCGGCCTGGATCGATGTGCCGCTGCATGGACTGGTCAGCCACACCCTCCATTTGCTGGGCATTGAGGCACTTGCATGAACGACGCTCTCATACTCCCGTCGATCTCCCCTGATCTGGCAGGGCAGCTTTCGGCGGGGTGCCTGCGCGATCCATTCGCAATTCTGGGGCCGTTGCAAACCGATGCCGGCCGGTATGTGCGCGTCTTTCTGCCCGGGGCACAGGCTGTCGAGGTTGTCGCGCGCGACGATGGCCGGCTTTTGGGCACCCTGTCGCCGGCCCAGCCGGATGGATTATTCGCCGGACTGGCCGACGGGCTCGATCCTTACCGCTTCCGCATCCAGTGGCCGGGCGCCGTGCAGGAGATCGAGGATTCTTACAGTTTCGATCTATTGCTGAGCGAGACCGATCTGCATCTTTTCAACGAAGGCCGGCTGTTCGAGATTGCGTTCACCCTGGGGGCCAATCCTCTCGTGATCGATGGCGTGCGCGGCACCCGGTTTGCCGTTTGGGCACCCAACGCCCGGGCGGTTTCGGTGATCGGCGACTTCAACACCTGGGATAACCGCCGGCACCCGATGCGGCTGCGCTATCCCTCGGGGGTATGGGAACTGTTCGTGCCGCGGGTTGGACCGGGCACACGCTACAAGTTCGCCATCGTGGACGCCGATGGCGCCAGATTGCCCGATAAGGCCGACCCGCTGGCAAAGGCAACCGAACCTCCGCCGGCCACCGCCTCGGTCGTCGCCGACCCGGTCCCTTATGTCTGGCATGACGAATCCTGGATGACATCCCGGGCGGAGCGGCACCGGGTGGACGCGCCGATCTCGGTTTACGAGGTGCATGCCGCATCATGGTTCCGGCCTGGCCCCGGGCAGACAGCGACCTGGGACGAACTCGCCGAACGGCTGATTCCATACGCCGTCGAGATGGCGTTCACCCATGTCGAATTAATGCCGGTGGCGGAGCATCCGTTTGGCGGGTCATGGGGCTATCAGCCGCTGGGCCTGTTCGCGCCATCCGGACGGTTCGGGCCGGTCGATGGCTTCTGCCGGTTCGTCGATGCGTGTCACCTCGCCGGCCTCGGCGTGATTATCGACTGGGTCCCGGGGCATTTCCCGGGCGATGCCCACGGCTTGGCGCGCTTCGACGGATCGCCGCTGTTTGAACATGCCGACCCGAAAGAGGGCTTCCATCAGGACTGGAACACCTACATCTACAATGTCGGCCGGCGCGAGGTACAGGGCTTCCTGATCGCCAGCGGCGTTCATTGGCTGGAGCATTTCCATGTCGATGGCCTGCGAGTCGATGCGGTCGCGTCGATGCTGTACCGCGACTACAGCCGCAAGCAGGGCGAATGGGTGCCTAATATCTACGGCGGGCGCGAGAACCTCGAAGCGATCGGCTTTCTGCGCCACTTCAATGCGGTGGCGGCGGAGCGTTGTGCCGGAGCCATGACAATCGCGGAGGAGTCGACAGCATGGCCTGGCGTTTCACGCCCGATCCGCGATGGCGGCCTGGGCTTCTCGTTTAAGTGGAACATGGGTTGGATGCACGACACCCTGCATTACATGCAGGCCGATCCGGTCTATCGCAGTTACCGCCACAACGAATTCACCTTCGGCCTGATCTATGCGTTTTCCGAGAATTTCATGCTGCCCCTTTCGCATGATGAGGTGGTCTATGGAAAAGGCTCGCTGATAGGAAGAATGCCGGGCGACGAATGGCAGCGCTTCGCGAACCTGCGCGCCTATTTCGGTTTCATGTGGTCGCACCCCGGCAAGAAGCTGATCTTCATGGGTGGTGAAATCGCGCAATTAGCCGAATGGGATCACGATGCTTCGATTGACTGGGACTTGCTGGACAGACCGCGTCATCGCGGCGTTCAGACCCTGGTGCGAGACCTGAATACGCTCTATCGGCAGGAGCCCGCGCTGCATGTCCGGGATTGCGTATCAACAGGCTTTCGCTGGGTAATCGGCGACGACCCGGACAATTCGGTTTTTGCATACTTGCGGATCGGAAACGATGATCTTCGGGTCGTTTTGATTATTTGCAATATGACCCCGGTGCCGCGAACCTCGTATGGGATTGGCGTACCGCGGCCTGGTTTCTGGCGGGAGGTTCTGAATACCGATGCCGCTATCTACGGCGGTTCGAATTTGGGCAATGCCGGCGGCGTGAACACCGTGGCATCGCCGATGCATGGCGAAGCGCAGGCACTGTTCCTGACCCTGCCGCCGCTTGCCACCGTGTTTCTGACGCCTGCTGGGTGAACGCCCGCCAAAGCCTTTCCGCACACGAATTTGACCGTATCGGTGGAACAAACCGATGCGCGGAGTCGTAGTTCCAGATTGTAAGGAACCGATCGTGATGTACCGTGGCCCGGCAGTATCCGGACGCGGATGAGAGGTAATTTTGGCCAATTATTTTAGCCCCGCGGCGGAATTCGGTGCTCGCCCGGGTTCCGGCGGATCGATCCGGTTTCGGCTTTGGGCGCCGGACCAGGAAACCGTAGCGGTCGCGATCGAGGGTGGAAATTTGCTGCCGATGAGCAGAACCGCCGATGGCTGGTTCGAGGCATCGGCGGTGCTCCCCGATGGCACATTCTATCGCTACCGTCTGGCGGATGGCACAATGGTGCCAGATCCGGCCTCGCGCGGTCAGGCCCCGGATGTGGATGATGCCAGCGTCGTCCACGCGAAGGACTATCCCTGGCGGCATCGGGACTGGACCGGACGGCCATGGACGGATGTTGTGCTGTATGAGCTGCATGCCGGCATCGCGGGCGGCTTCACGGGGATTCAGGACGATCTGCCGCGCCTGAAGACCCTGGGCATAACCGCCATCGAGCTGATGCCGGTCAACGATTTCCCCGGACGCCGGAACTGGGGCTACGACGGTGTTTTGCCTTATGCGCCGGACTCAGCCTATGGCACCCCCGATGAGCTGAAAGCCCTGGTGGATGCCGCCCACGGGCTGGGGATAATGATGTTTCTGGACGTGGTGTATA
This sequence comes from Pseudomonadota bacterium, assembly GCA_021807975.1. Lineage (GTDB taxonomy): Bacteria > Pseudomonadota > Alphaproteobacteria > Acetobacterales > Acetobacteraceae > Rhodopila. The sequence goes on from JAKBCJ010000411.1 coordinate 4,001, forward strand.
ATCACTTCGGACCCGCCGGAAACTATCTGCCGTCCTATGCCCGGGGGTTTTTCCGCGACGACGTGCAGACTCCCTGGGGTCCGGCAATCGATTTTCGCCGCCGCGAAGTGCGGGATTATTTCATCGGCAACGTCTTGATGTGGCTGATGGAGTATCGCTTCGACGGCCTGCGGTTCGACGCCGTGCATGCGATCCAGAACCAGGATTGGGTGGAGGAGATGGCATCGGCGGTCCGTGCAACGGTGGAACCGGGCCGGCATGTCCACTTGGTCCTGGAACATCACAATGCCGCCGGTCATCTGCGAAGCG
>JAKBCJ010000041.1 GCA_021807975.1 Pseudomonadota bacterium
CAACGGCGAACTGGTCAAGCGGCTGCGCGAGGCCCACGCCATGATCGAGGAACACAACGACGTGGCGACCACCAGCCTGCTGGAGACGTATATCGACGAAAGCGAACGGCGCGCCTGGTTCCTGTATGCGGCCAGCCATGCGGCCCCCCGGGCCGGGTAGCGGGGACTCAGCCCGGCGCGATCGGCCGGTCCGGGAATGTCAGTTGCTCGCGGTCTCGCCAGGATGGCCGGACATAGTTGATTTCCATCAGCCGCCGGATGCCCACGATCGGGCGTGGATCGAAACCATGCCAGGTCGCCGGCCCCGGAACGAAAATGACACCGGAGTCGAAGTCCGGCGCCGACCGGCCAACCCAGCGCCGGTCGGCGTCATAGATATCTGTTCCCCAGTCCGCCGTGTCCGGCCCGGTGAACAGATAGATCACCATGGAAAACAGCTTCTCCGGGATGTCGCGGTGCGGTTCCAGCCACGATCCGTCCAGGTCTTGCATGTATTCCATGCGCAAATAACCGCCTGCCACGTCGATGCCGCAGGTTTCCGCCATCGTCCTGGCGACGTTTGGCCGCTGCAGCGCGTCCCCCAACGCCTGACAGCAGGGAAATCTATCGCGCATCGCCGGGGTGATGAAGCAACGATCCTTATTATAGTTTCCGCGCGTACCATCGGTGCGGCCCAGGTTCGGCGGACAGATCGGCATCGTCAGCAGGCCGGTGCAAAGATCAACCGGAAACACCTCCTGAACGTTCCAATGCCGGTACGGTTCCTCGGCACGATCCGCCGATCGGACGGAGTGGATGAACTGCCGCTCTATCTCGTCGGCGGAGACATCGGGAGGATAGCGCATTATTTCGCCCCCGGAAGCCGGCGCGGCGCCCAATCCAGCACCTTGCGCAGCATCGGCACCGACTTGGCATAGGCGCTGGCACTGTGCCGCCAGTATTCCTTACGCACATAAGCGGCGGAATCGACGTAACACAGTTGCAGGCTCATGCGCTGGCCTTTCTGCGGCAGGAAGCCGTGCCAGGAATGGTCACACACGCGGAACATCAGCATCCGACCGAATTCGGGGGCGAATTCGAACGCGTAATCCTCACGGTCCTCGCTGCGCAGAACCCGCAGGCGGCCCCGCTCATAAGGCCATTCGCGCGAAAATCCCAACAGGATGGTTATGATTTTGTGCTTGCTGTCGGGGTGGGCGTAGCCTTCGTTGTAGTTGCCCGTGGTATTACCCATCATCACGATACAGGGCGGCGACTTGCTAAGGTCCATGTCGAATTTTTCTTCGACCAGATGGCGGAACCGCGCACTCAGCAGATCTTGGATGACGGCGTCGAAACGAGGACCGCGAACAAGGTCGGGCAGACCGTAACTGCCCCGATCCGGAATTTGCGGGGCATCGGCAAGCACGTCTTCCTTGAACCGCGCGGGCAGCGCCCGTTCGATATAGGTGTAATCATAGGGATCGTGCCGCAGTTCGGCGGCCGCGACCGCGGCTTCGTCGATCATGGACAGGGGGGCGTCGCTTTCGATCATCGCAGGCTTCCTCTTATGCTTCAGGTGCCGTCGGAAATTCAGAACCGCGGCAAAGCCGGGGCGTTATGCGGGGCGATGGCAATGCCCTCGACTTCGACCAGCCACTCGGGCCGGCACACAGCGCCGCGCAGGATCAGCCGCGGCACGCCGGGAAACCGTTCCGCCAGACAGCCTTCGATCAGCGAATAGTCGCTGGGATCGCGCAAATAGACCAGGAAATGGCTCATATCCTCCACCCGCGCCCCGCCCGACCGAAGCAGCGCATCCACATTCTCCAGTGCTCGGTCCAATTGCCGCCGCACATCGCCCCGATGCACCACCTGCCCCGCCGTATCGATGCTCGCCGTACCGGAAATGAAATGATGTGTCCGGTCCGCATAGGCAATCCGGGTCCCGCGCTCGAACGTGACGTTATAGTCCTTTGTCGCGCACAGCCGGTCGAAATCGTTCAGATACGATACCTGTTCAGGCTTCAAACCCAGAACGGAATAAGCATCCATCAGCACGGTGTCGTACCGGTGGGAGCATGAGCCCTCGATCCCGGTGCTGGCGATATAGTGGGTGTCGCGCGTCAGCCCCTGCTGCTGGAACAGTGCCGTGCGGGCCTCCACCAGTTCCTGGTAGAAAACATCGACGTCCTTGACGTAAATCCAGGTCCGCACACAGTTATCCGACAGTGTGGCACCCTGCGCCGACAGCGTATCGATCAGCCGTCCGAACACGTCCCGTGTTTGATCCGCAGTGGAAATAACCTCGGCATCTTTTGTCGCGCACAGCCTTGTGCTCCACAAATGGCCCAAACCGCCCATCTCGACGATCATTTGTTCGGGGGACAGTTTCGTCTTAACAACGGGTTCCGGGCTTTCGACATGGTAGGCCAGCAATGCCACCTTGGCGTCCGGCAAAGGCGGCTGCTGCACCATCGCCACCGCGACCGGGCTGTCCATCGGTTCCTGGAACAGCGCGCTGTCGCGCAGTACCGCCGCCTGATTCGCCGCATCGCTTAGATAGATACGCCGGAAAATCGCGCTTTCCGGGGGCAGCCGCAGCGTTTGCAACGCTTCGGCGTAACGCTGGGAAACGGCATCGATTTGCCGCGCAAGACTCAGATTTCCCGGTGGTTCGATGGTAATGTAATGTTCGGTGGAACCAGACGATCCGCGAAAACTGCGGAAACCTACGCCATCGACTGCGCGCGCCATTTGCATGTCCTTTCAATGCAACAACGCATGGCCTGCGCTGCTACAGCATCGGGGAGGATTCGACCCGAATTGACCGCCTTCTAAGATGCGGCCTGACCCCCCGTCATTGATCCAGATCAACCCCGGATCGCGGCGGCGGAACCGGAACGGAAGCACGTCACCGTCACGCCAGAGATGCGCGGCGCCGGCATTGTCTCCAGCGGCGTGAGGCTGCCGCCAGCGCCGCCGGCGACCGGCACCGAACTGAAGCCGGTGGCATCCCGGGGCAAGCCTCTGCCGTACCCGGTCATCATCGCCGACCGGCGCAACAACCGGCTGATCGAAATCGCGCCGAACAAGCAGATCGTGTGGGAATTCCCCTCGCCGGCAAGGTGATCTGGAGCATCAAGGCGCCGCATGTGCGCTATCCGTCGGACGCCTATCCCACCCCGGCCGGAAAGACATCCCATCCCGCTGTTCAAGCGAAACTGTTCACCCGGGCCATGCCCTCGCGGCCATGCAGAAAGCCGTTCTGCCAGGGTGTTTCCGCTGTCAGATACTCCAACTCCTCGGCCGCCTCGTCGGCGGTGACATACCCGTCCAGCACGGCACGATGCAGCCGGGCGACCGCCACCATATCGATATCCTGCGGCGACAGGCGGAAATGCGTCACCCCCATCTCGCGCAGCCGCGCCAGGTCGCGAAGCAGCACAAGGTAGCCGTTCGACAGGGTCTGCGTGCCATTCACGCTCAGCAGGCCACGCCCGTCGATGGTGTCGGCCGGCAAGCCATCCGGATCGAGGCCGCACACGAACTGGCACGCATCCTTCGATACCCCGTAAGATCGCGCATGGTAGCAGCGCACCGCGATCGAAAGCGGCTGGCGCCCGAACACCAGCATCTCCGTTTCAACCGCCTGGCCATCGCGGGCCCGCCCGGCCAGCATCCGAACCGTCTCGGCCGGCGCCTCCACCGGCAACACGATCCGTACCGCGCCGCCGGCAACCAGGACATCCATGGCGCCCTCGTTGAACACGTTGATCGATGGCCCGATCACATGCGGCCGCCCCGACAACGTCTGCAGGCAGGCGACATCGTTGGCCTCGACCAGATTGCCGGTGTCGGCGAGCAACCGAGCGGCTTCGACCTCCCGGTCCAGGGACATGAGAGCGAGGGTGGAACGCACCACCTGCTTTCCGGCGGCGGCCAGCCGGGCGGCCACCGTGTCGATATATCGCCCAAACAACGGCTCGCGCTTGGAGCAGACGACCTCGCCCAAATAGACGGTGTCCACCTCGGCCTCGTCGGCGATCCGGAAGTAGAAGTCGCGCCGCTTTTCCGCCGGCCAATGAAACAGCAGCGGACCCAGCGTCAGTTTTCCGCGGCAGGTCATTATCGCCACCCCCTTCTATACGCCCCCCGGGTTTCCCGGCGGCCCTCGGCGACCGACGCGAGACGGTTGGTGACAGCGCCCTGCCCGCCCCGTTCCAGCGCGTCGATCGCACGCCGGAAAGTCCCCACCACTTCCGTCACATACGCTCGGCCGCGTTGCCGCCCCTCGATCTTAAGCGCGGTCACCCCGGCCGCCTTCAATTCGCCCAGGATATCGATGGCGTTCAGCGCGACCGGTTCCTCGAACAAATACGACGGGCGGCCGCGGGTGACATAACGGCCCTTGCAAGGGGTCGGATAAGCAACCGCCTCGCCGCGGGTGAAACGGTTCAACGTAACCTGACCGAGGCAGGAAAGCGTCGCATCGCCATCGTCCACATAAGAGACGTGGCTGGCCGGCGCGCAGGCACCCATGGACGTCGGCGACAACCCGGTGATGTAGGAGGACAGAAAGCAGCGCCCCTCCGACATTGGCCCGACACTGCCGAAAGCGAACACTTCGGTCTCGATGCCGATGCGGCGAACCAGGGCGGCAACCTGCTCGATCGACAGCACGCGCGGCAGGACGACACGGCGGATGTCGAAGCGGTCCCGATAGAACGCAATCGACAGTTCGTTGGAAGCCGACGCCTGGACGGACAGATGCCGCCGTAGATCCGGATGCCGCCTGGCCGCGTAGTCCAGCAGGCCGATATCGGCAAGAATAACCGCATCCGCGCCGGCCGATGCGGCGTGACCGATCGCCCGCTGCCATGGGCCGGGGTTACCGGCCGGCGGGAAGGTGTTGACCGCCACAAGCACTTTGCGCCCCCGCCGGTGGGCATAGGCGATGCCCTCCGCCATCTCGGCCTCCTCAAAGTTGAGACCAGGGTAGTTCCGCGCATTGGTGCAGCCGGTGTAGCCGCAATAGACCGTATCGGCGCCAGCATCGATCGCGGCCTTCAACGCTGCCGGATTGCCCGCCGGACAGACCAGTTCCAGGCTCATGGCGTTCCTTTCGCGGCAGCGGTCATGCGTATTTGCCTCACATCCAGTTTGGCGACGCGGGTCTGCAAAGCCTGTATGTCGGCGCGCAGGGCATCGTTTTCGGCGCCGAAGTCCCGTATTCGGGCGTCGCCCGCATGCAAACGCGCGTGGATCGACGCGACACCGCGCCCAACCCGGCCGATCGCCGCGTCGATCCGGCGGGCCACACCGCGCGCCGGACGCTCGAACGGGCCGAACAGCGCGGCAATTTCATCGCCGAGCCGTATTTCCTCGCGGTCGAGTGTGTTGCGAACCGCAACGACCGCGGCGGTCGAGCCGGCGATGTCGATATCGCGGCCGAAAAACAGCGAGTCGCCGTCGTCGCGGCCTTCCAGCATATCGATCAGGGACTGCAGGCTGCCGCGGACGATCGCATCGGGCGGTACGGATTCAGACGCCCGCAGCAAGCGGACATCCAGCCGTCCGCCGCCGTATTCGATCGCGAGCCGGTGCGGCAGGTCGGTGGGTACGATGTGGATCGCGGCCGGGTCGAGCCGCCCGAACGCGGCGGTTAAGCGCGGGTGACGCCGGCGCATGGTCGAAATCAGCAACCCGACCAGCCGAGCAAGCACCGGTTGGGGGGTCATCGACAGCATGGCGGCGAAGGGCGCCTGCGGGCGGGCATGGGGCATGACAGCGCGATCCGGATCTGCGTGCGGGCACGAATGTGCTAATCGCCCAGTTCCAACATTGATCTGGATCAAGCCGCCCGACCGGGTCCGGCGTAACCGGAGCCCCCGTTGTCTTCCGGCTGGAACACGACCGCTCCAGCCGGAAGACACACTCAGGGCGTAATCCGCACCGTCAGCGCGAACGTCATCGGATGCTGCTGCATTTCCGCCGGGAACGGCGGAAACTGGGAACTGCGCACGCTTTTCAACGCCGCCTCATCGATTTCCGAACTGCCGCTCGGTCCAGTCAATGTTACGGCCAGCAAGGTGCCATTCGGGGCCAGCTTGATCGCCACCCGGCTGATACCGCCACGCCCCAGCATACGGACGACCGATGGCACGACCAGGTTGGCCTGGACCCGGGCCCGCAATGCCGCTGCATACACCGCGGTCACGTTGGCCTCCACGGCAGCACTGACAGCAGGCACCACTGGCGTCGGCGGGGCCTCGATCGCCGGCGCCACGGGCGCAGCCGGGCGAGGAACCGGCGTATGCCGGGGCGGCGTAACCGGTCGCGGCGGCGCCTTGGGCGGCGGCGGCGGCTCCGGGGCCGGCGGCGGTGGTGCTGGTTCGGGCGGAGGCGGCGCCTGCGGTGGCGGGGGTTCCGGCGGCGGCGGCTGCGGTGGAGGGGGTTCCGGCGGCGGTGGCTCCGGCGGCGGGGGGGCGGGCGGCGGCGGGGCCTCCACCGCCGCGGCATGGATATGCACCGGGGCAAGTTCCGCCGGCTCCGGCGGCGGGGCGGCCGGCATCACGCTCAACCCCACCACGGCGGCGAATTCCAGCACCAGCGCAAGGACGAAGGCCACACCGAACGTGCTGCGCTCCGGCGGGCCGGCGGGCGGGCGGTCAGCCATCATATGCACCGTCATGGTTCAGGGCGCCGTCCCGGCCGCCGGGGCATTGGGCGCATCGCCCGTCACCGGTTGCGCGGCCACGCCAACGTCCGTAACACCAGCGGAACGGCAGGCATCCAGGGCATGGACGAACTGCTGGAAGGCCGCATCCTTGGACGCCGCGATGGTCACCTGTGTCTGTGACGGATCCGGGTTTTCCCGCAGCAACGCCACCAGTTCTTCCTGTGTAACGGTTTGCCCCTTCACCGTCATCGTGCCATCCTTGTCCACGTTGACCGTGACCTTTGGATGTTCCAGATGCTGCGTTTCGGTCGAGGTCGCGAGCTGCAGCGCGACCCCCGCGTCGGGGATCATTTGCAGCGTCACGATAATGAAGAAAACAAGCAGGAACAGCATCACGTCGATCATCGGAATGATTTCGACGCGGCCGCGCTTGGAATCGAAATAGCTGATGCGGCGCTTAGACATGGGCCTATTCCGCCGCCATCGCGGTGGCGCCGTTACCGATCGGACGGCCCATGACAACGCGGTTGAGCAGCAAGGTCCGCAGCGTTTCCATCTGGTGCAGCACCAGGCGCACCGAATTGGACAATCCGTTATAGGCCAGCAGCCCCACCATTGCGACGAAAATGCCCGCCGCCGTGGTGATCAGCGCGTTGGCCACGCCGCCGGTCACCGCTGTCGGCGCGTTGCCCGGGGTCGCCAGGACCGCGAAGGCCCGGAACATGCCAAGAATGGTGCCGAACAGGCCAAGTAATGGCGCGAGCGTGATGATCGTATCCAGAATCCACAGCCGGCGGTCCAGACGCGGGGCCGTCAGCATGATGGCCTCCTCCATCCGGTCTTCCAATTGGGTGTGCGAAAATGTGCCCTTGGACAGCAGCACGGCGTCGAACACCATGGCTTCCGGCAGGCGGGCCGCGCCGTCGCGCAGTAAACGAAGATCGGCGTCATGCAGCCGTTCATGCCGGGCAACCGCCGACACAAGACGCGCACCGCCGAGAATTGTGCGGCGCAGATACCAGGCGCGATCGATGATCACGGCCATGGCCAGTAACTGAAGAAAGGCCAACGCGTAGAGAACGCCATCCGAGTAGTTGGCGATATCGATAATGCCCTGCATATTCATGTTCGATTCCAATGATCGCGACAGCGGGGCCTGTTACAGCCCCGCCGCCTGTCCGTGTATGACAGATCGATGAACCTTGAGTCCGGTGCTAGAAGCTCGCGCCGACGCTGGCGTAGATCGTCATCGGGGCACCGGGGTAAGCCAGGCCGTAACCGCTGTTGCTGGTGCCGTAGTAACCGCCGCTGCTGAGGTAAAGATAGGAATTGTAGCGGACGTTAGTGGCGTTCAGCACCGAGAGCGAGAAGTCGAGTGTCCGCTCTTTGTTGTCGATCGTCACCGGCACTTTGGCGTTGATCCCCAGGTTCAGCGTGCCATACCCGGCCAGCGTCTGGCTGCTGGGCGCGCCGGTCACGTTGTTGAAGATGTACTGATCGCCCGTGTACTGATACACCGCATACGGGTTCACCAGAATGCCGTTGGTGACGAACTTGTAGTCGCCGCCGATGTTCAGGGTCGCCGTCGGGGTGTAAGGGACGTGAGTGCCGTTATAGCTGGTCTGCGCGCCGTAGTTGCCCACCGCATAGTTGGAATAAAGCGCCTTCACCACGCTGGCGTTGACGAAGGTATGCAGGTCGGTCAGCGGATTGTCATCCGCGTACATGTTGAAACCCTGATAGTCGGAGGTGCCGAAGGCCGTGGTGGCAGTACCCACCGCATTCGTCGTGGTGATGGTCTGGTTGCCGTAGCGCAGATAGAAGTAGTTCGCGCCGAAGTCGAAATTGTGCAGGCCGTATTCCGGCATATCTTTCAGCACCTTGAACCCGGCCTGAAATTCCTGCGCGTGGGCAAGCTGGGCATACTGCGACCCGATCGCCTGATACAGCCCGCCGCCGCCGCCAACCTGCGGCAGCTTATAGGATTCCTCGTAGCTGCCGTAGAGATTCAACCAGGAAAGTGCCTGGTAGGAAACCTCCAGCGATGGCTCCGGCGCCACGAAGCTCCGTGACTGGCCCGCCGGCAGGCCGTTGGCCAGGGCGCCCTGGTTGGTTCCCGTGGCGTTGGGGAACATCTGCTGGGACATGTCAGCGTAGTTGGTTACAAAGCTGGCCAGACGCAGCCCGGGGACGATGTGCAGGCTGCTCACCGGCGAAATATCGTCCTGCAGATACACCGCCGACTCAAGCTGGTTGAACAAGCCGCTGCGGAATTTCGCGTTCGGCGCGGTCGCACTGCCATAATACGGCGCATTCGGATTGAAGAACGCGTTTTGCGTGCTGTACTGCGAATTCTGAACGAACGCGCCAACATCGAAGTTGTTGAAACCCCAGGTCTTGGTGATGGACGCCTTGTCGCCATACCAGTACGAATACGGGGTGTTATTTTCCATCAGGTTGGCCGCGCCCTGCGGATACGCATCGTTGGTGCGCTGATGCTGACGGTTTTCATCCACGTAATACACCATGTTATGGAACATGGTCGTATCGTTGATGTCCAGGTTTACCTTGTTATAGATTGTCCAAAGTTGCTGAGTGTCGAACTTGTTATAGTTCGCTTCAGGAGGCGTCGAATAATAGCCGCTCGTCTTCTGGCTGTACAACGTACCGGGATTGATCGCCCCGGTCGGCGAAATGCCGTTCATCGTGATCTGCGGGTTCGGCGAGGTCGGAATGACCTGCGGACGATACCCCTCGGACCGCGCCAGATACGCACCGAAAGAAATGTCGCCGCCGTCGAACGTCTTCACCGTCTTGCCGAACACCGCGTAGTCGTCGCTGGGGTTGGCAAACCCGTCCGGACCGGTGCGGTAGCTGTTGCCGCTGCCATAGCTGCCCGAAAGGATCGAAGACCAGCCATCATATTCGCCGGTACGCAGGGAGAAATCGACGACCTTGGTGTCATAGCTGCCATAGGTCACGTTGATCGAGCCGCCGGCGGTCTTGGTCGGCTGGTTCGGCGTGAATTCGATATTGCCGCCAATATTGTCATACCAGCGATCGGCCGCGCTGCCGGGACCATAGGTGACCTGCTGCGCCTGGAACATCGACAGCGCCGGCATGGTGGACGATGCCCACAGTCCGGTGCCGGGATCGACCATCGGCACGCCGTCCATGGTAACCATCAAAGACGCACCGCCGGTATAACCGCCGTAGCCGCCCCAGCCCTGACCGATACCGTCCAGCGCAATGGTGTATTTCGTGGCACCGGTGTTGCCATAGCCGTTCACATAAGCACCCGGCGTCAGCCCGAAGACCTGCGCCGCGCCGGCAGCCGGCCCAACCGTCTGCATCTGCGCCTGATCGACCACGCGTTCGGTGGTGGGGGTTTGAAACACCTGCGTCGGTGTCGGGACCTGTGTCCCTACAGTATTGCTGGCGCCCGTGCCGCCGCCAGCGGCGTTGACTTCGCCCGCGTTGACCACCGCATCCGCGCTCTGCGCCCACGCGGGACCCGCGATGCCAGAAAGCAGAATCGTCGTCAGTGCAATATATTTAACCGGCGGTGCCTGTCGTTGCATCCTGTACTCCATGGGGTTTGCACACCCTGCTGCGGAGGCGGCTCCATGAAGGGGAATGGATTTGCGTTCTAGTGACACAAAGCCTCATTCCAACTAAATTTGATCGATAGGCGAATTTCATCGAAATGAAATATATACGTAATCCATGCGTCAAATTCTTCGATTAATAAATAAATACCGCTTGCTTCTTGCCACGCATTGCGTCGCCCGGGACGCCGTATGCCATTATATCTGTGTATTCCTTCGTCATGACGACTGCCCTGCCTTTCGCCGCCGCAACCAGCGGGTAGCCATCCCGATCGACTCGATGACCACCGCCCCCGCCACGGCGGCACCGATGGACTCGGCGACCTGACCGGCACCAAGCCGGGCGAACCCGAACAAATCGCGCAACCACGGCACTTCGATCGTCAGCACCAGCGCCAGCACTGTGGCCAACAACACGAACCCCAGCGCCTTGTTGGGCAGCAGGGCCGCGCGGAACCCGCTGGACCCCAGTGAGCGATTCGCCATCACCAGCCCCAGATTGCCCAGAACCAGCGTCACGAATGCCATGCCGCGCGCCACGTCTTCCCCGTGCCGGTCGCCGACTCCGGCCAGGAACACGGCCAGTGCCGCCGCCAGCACCACCGAACCTTGCAGCAACCCGCGCATCACAAGGGCCAGGCTGAACAGCGGCGCCTTCGGGTCGCGCGGCGGACGTGCCATGATGCCGTCCTCCTCCGGCTCCGCCTCGAACACAATGGACGATACCGGGTCGATGATCAGTTCCAGAAACACAACATGGATTGGCCCCAGCAGCAGCGGCCACCCCAGCAGCACCGGCACCAGCGACATGCCCGCGATCGGCACATGAACCGCCAGGATATAGCTGATCGCCTTCCGCAGGTTGTCGTCGATGCGCCGGCCCAGCCGCACGGTTTTGACCAGGCTGGTGAAATCGTCGTCCAGCAGCACCAGCGCGGCCGCCTCCCGCGCGACATCGGTGCCGCGTCCACCCATGGCCACGCCGATATGCGCCGCTTTCAGGGACGGCGCGTCGTTGACGCCATCACCGGTCATCGCCACCACCTCGCCATCGGCGGCGAACGCCTGCACCAGCCGCAGCTTCTGTTCGGGCATGATCCGAGCAAAGACGGAGGTATGGCGGATGCGGCTGGCAAGGGCGGTATCGTCCAGGTCGGCCATCGCGGCGCCGGTCAGCAGGTCGTCGGCCGCGATGCCCGCCTGACGGGCGATGGCCCGCGCGGTCGCCGGATGGTCGCCCGTGATCATCGCCACCCGAATCCCCGCCTCTGCGCACGCTCGGATAGCCTCCGGCACGCCCGGCCGCAGCGGATCGGCCAGCCCGAGCAGACCGAGAAAGGTGAAATCGAACGCGTGCTGGCTGTCCGGCCAATCGGGCCCGTCATAGGCTCCCCGGGCAACCGCCAGAACGCGCAGCCCTTCGCCGGCCAATGCCGCCACATCGGCGCGGATGGTCTCGACCCGGTCCGGTGGCAGATGGCACAGGTCGGCCACTGCCTCAGGCGCGCCTTTTGCGGCAATGACATAACGGTCGCCGCTTCTCGACTGCCAGGCCTGCGACATTGCCAGCAGTTCGGGGGCCAGCGCATAACCATGCGCCAGCACCCAGTCGGCATGCAGATGTTCGGTGTCGGCCAGAAAACGATTGCCCAATACGTGAAACGCCCGCTCCATCGGGTCGTACGGGTCGCGCCGGCTGGCGAGGATGGCAAACTCCACCAGTTGATGGAACGCCTCGGGCAGATCGGCCGGCCCCTGTTCGGCGATCGCCAGTTCCTCACCGCCGGTCCGCAATCTGGCGACCGACATCCGGTTGAGCGTCAGCGTCCCGGTCTTGTCGGTACACAACACGGTCGCCGCACCCAGCGCCTCGATCGAGGCAGACCGCCTTGCCAGCACATTGTTTTTGGAAATCCGCCAGGCGCCCAGCACCAGGAAGATCGTCAGCACCAGGGGAAATTCCTCGGGCAGCGTGGCCATCGCCAGGGTGATGCCGGCCAGGATGGCTTTCACCCAGTCGCCGTGCAGCAGGCCATACGCCACCGCCAGCACAACGGACGCGCCAATGCCAAGGGTCGCAAACACGACCACCAGCCGCCGCGTCTGCACCTGAAGCGGCCCGGGCGCGCTGGTCACCGTGCCCAGCGAGGTACCGATACGGCCGATTTCAGAGCGCGCGCCGGTCGCGCTGACCCGCGCGAGGCCGCTGCCGCGTACCACCATGCTGCCGGACCAGACATACGGGCTGCCATCGCCGCCGGGGCGGCGATCGGCGGATTGGTCCGGCCCCGGGGTCTTGCGCACCGGGGCGGACTCGCCTGTCAGCAAGGATTCATCCGCTTCAAGGTCGGCCGCCTCCAGCAGGCGCGCATCGGCCGGCACCCGGTCGCCCTCCGACAGCACGATAACGTCCCCTTCCACCAGATCGCGGGCAGGCATGCGGCGGCGGCGGCCGTCGCGAACCACCAGGGCATGCGGAGCGGTCAGTTCCTTCAGCGCGGCCAGCGTCCGTTCGGTGCGGCTTTCCTGCACCACGACCATGACGACGTTCAGCACCGCGAAGGCCAGCAGGATCAGTGCTTCGGCCAAGTCCCCCACGATCAGGTAAAGCACGCCCGCCGCCAGCAGAAGCTGCAGCATCGGTTCGCGCACCGCGTCCAGCACGATGCGGAACGGGCCGCGCCGCCGTTCCCGCGCCAGTTCGTTGGGTCCGTCACGCAACAGCCGTTCGGCGGCGGCGGCAGCGGACAATCCTGTTGGACCGGCTTCGGGCCGAGGTGTCATTTCTAGCATTCCATCTGCGATTTTTCGGCCAGAAGCGCTGGCTCACCCGGGCCTTGCTGAACATAAAGCACCTCAGCCACGAGGATTAGAAACAGGCACAAGGGCTCCGCCAGCGGCACGGCGATTGGCCCGAACAAAATGCTGAACGCGACGATGGACAGCAGCGACAAAACCGGCGGCAGCGATGTTGCCTCGGCCTGCACCAGCGGCGTGATTAGGTTGCCTTCGACGAAATGGACACCGATGTACATCCCGATTACCGAAAAGGCATAGGCGGGTCCTTGCGTCAGGGCAACCAAGGCCGCCGGCACCGCCGCGAGCACGGCGCCGACGTAAGGGATGAAGGTCAACAGGCCACCGACCAGACCCAGGGCGAAGGCGGCCTCGATACCCAAGGCCCAAAGCCCCATCCCGGACAGCACCCCCACCGCGACCATAACCACCAACTGACCGAGCAGCCATCGCTCCAGCACGGCGGCCGTCTCGTCGAACAGATGTTCAACGACCGGTCGGCTGTTCGAAGGAACCAATCGCAGACACAAACGCCGGTACCGCCGGGGTTGAGCGGCCAGATAAATCGCAACGAAGAAAGTCAGCATCGCATAGCCGACCCCGCGCGTCAGCGAGCCCATGACGCCAGCCAGCGTCGAAGCAGCCCAGCCCGTGGCGCCCGCCGCGCGTGCGTCCTGCGCCCGGGACAGGACGTACCGGCCAAAAGGGTTTGCCTGGAGCCAGTCGACCAGCATGCGCAGGCCTTCGGGGACCTGTTTGCCGAGTTCGTCCATTTGCTTCGCCGCGACGGTACCAAAGAACCAAAGTGCCGCGCCGAACAGCCCGACCAGGAGGATCACCGTGACAGCAAGCCCCGACAAAGCCCCGATGCCGGTTAGTCGATGGAGCCATCGCGTGGCCGAGCGCAATCCGATCGCGATCAGAACCGCGCCGAACAACAGGATCGCCAGATCCGAGAGGCGCCAAAGCGCAACCGCCAGCGCACCAAGCAGCAAGGCCACCAAGATACGCCTGGCAAAATCGCCCAGATCCCGGTGCGGCCGCCGCATGCGGGGGGAGTCCATCGACGATCGCTTTCAGCCTGAGTGCCGGCACGCGCCGGAATGGTACATCGCTCCGTGCCGCCCATCAGCAGGCATCCGGCCGGCCACCGCATTGATCCGGGTCAAGCCGGGCACCCGGGTTGGCCTCCGGGGGAGACGCCGAAGCGGCAAATCGCGCGCTTGAACCCATGATCAGCGCGGTAATCACGATCCAGTGTCCGTGAATGCCGCTATTGGAACCATACCCTCGGGTCGTCACTGTATCGGTTGACGCACCTCAATGCGAAAACCTCCTCACTATCGTCCCCTGACCGCCAAAGGAGCGTTTGGCCATGCATGCTCAGGATATCATGACCAGGGAGGTGGTGACGGTTAAGCCCCACACATCGGTGCGCGAGGCCGCGAAGGTGATGGTGAACCATCGTATCAGCGGCCTGCCGGTCGTGGATGGGTCACATCGCCTGGTCGGGATCGTCACCGATGGCGACCTGTACCGGCGGGCCGAACTCGGCACCGAAAGACAGCACGGCGGTTGGCTGAAGGCCTTGGGACTGGGCGGCAAATGGGCGGAATCCTATGTCGAGGCGCACGGACGCACGGTAGAGGATGTCATGACGACGGACGTGATCGCGGTTACGCCGGCGACGCCCCTTAGCCAAATCGCGGATGTATTCGAGAAGAAGCGCATCCACCGTGTCCCTGTCATGGCCGATTCCAAGGTGGTTGGCATCGTCAGCCGGGCGAACCTGGTTCAGGCATTGGCGGCGATTCCACCGCGAGCTGCCGATCGGGACAGAAACGACCAGTATATTCGCGATCTGGTGATAGCCGCATACCGGCGGCTACCGTGCGGCCTGCCCACGGAATGGAACGTCATCGTCAGAAATGGCGTGGTACACCTTTGGGGCTTCGTACCGTCCCTCGCCAATCTGGCCGCACTGCGGGTCGCGGCAGAGGCAATACCGGGCGTCAAGGGCTTCGTTGACCTCACCTTCGGCTACAGCGGCCCGGTTGGATCGCGGGAAATACTTCAATCGCATGTGACGGTTGTCGGAACCAAGGACGATACATAGTGCCAGACGCTATCGGCCGCGGCTGACCCCGAATGCAGCCGCCATCGATCGCCGTGTAAGGAAATCCGCAATGCAAGCGAGAGATGTCATGACCAGCCAGGTTGTCACTGTGACACCGGACGCAGACATTGGAAAAATCGCCCGCATCATGACCGAGCATCGCATCGGCGGCGTGCCGGTCACCGACGCGGCAGGAAATCTGGTCGGAATCGTGACTGATGGCGATCTGTACCGCCGGGGCGAACTTGGAACGGACAAGCAACGGAGCGGTTGGCTGGAGATATTCGGCCTCGATAGCGGGCCGGCCCATGATTACGTGGCCGCACATGGACACACCGCGGCCGACGTGATGACCACGCGGGTGTTCGCTGTCACCCCGGAAACCCCGCTTCGGCAAATAGCAAACCTGTTCGAGCGGGAGCGCATTCGCCGCGTGCCAGTCGTCGTCGGCAACCATTTGGTTGGTATCCTCAGCCGGGCAAATCTGGTCCAGGCGCTGGTTTCGACACCGGGATCGGACAGGGATCCGGCGCTGAGCGACCAGCAGATCCGCGACCTTGTCATCGCCGAATACAAGCGGCTGCCCGGGGGTATGCCGGCGGAAGGGAACGTCATCGTAACCGACGCCGTCGTGCATCTTTGGGGCTTCGTACCGTCTGGCGTGGAACTGGATGCGTTGCGTGTCGCCGCCGAGGGTATTCCGGGCGTCAAACACTTCCAGGACCATACTTTCCGATACTTCGGCGATGCCGGCGGCCACCAGCGTGCCCCATCCGAGTTGGTTGTCGAACAACCCGAAGCGGGGGCGCCCGATTGATCGAGAGCCGCATCGGGTCCAGGCTGGGGGCTAGGGAAACGCCGGGACAACAGCCATGCCCATGATACCGCCCGAACGCATTGGCATCGACGTCGGCGGTAAACTGCCGCTGGAGGACGCCATCGCCTATGCCGCGTCCAACGGCGTCAGCATCATCGATATCCAACTGGATACCGGCGCCAACGCCGTGACCAGCTTCGACGCCGCCCGTTCCCATGCCATCCGCCGGTCCTGCGACCATCACGACATCCGGCTCGGTTTACACACATCCTCCGCCGTGAACGTCGCCGAATACGCCCCGCTGGTGGCGGATGCCGTGGACGCTTACCTGAAAGCCTATATCGACGCCGCCGTGCTGCTGGGGGCCGAGTGGATCGTCGTCCACGCCGGATTCCATTTCTCCGCCGACATACCGCAACGCATGAGGGCCGCGCTGGACCGGCTGAACCGCATGTCCGACTACGCCGATCACAGATCGGTATTGCTGCTGCTGGAGAATCTGAACAAGGAACCGCCCAACGCCGAGGTCCATTACCTCGCGCACACGATCGAGGAGTGGCGGTGGTTTTACGAGAAGCTATCCTCCCCTGCCCTTCGGCTGTCGTTCACCGCCAATCACGCCCATCTGGTCCCCGAAGGCGTCGCCGGGTTCCTCGCCGCCATGCAGCTGGACCGCGTCCACGAGGTCCGTCTCGCCGACTGCTTCCGCAACGGCGATGAGCAGCATCTGAACCCCGGCCGGGGCGACTTCGATTTCCCCGCCCTGTTCAACGCGCTCGAAGGCTCGGGTTACACTGGCCATTACATGAACGCGTTCGGCTCGCTGGACGATATGCTGGCCGCGCGCCGCCTGTTTGCCGGGCTGGCCATGGACTGACACACTCCCCGGCGGGTCCAGGAACCAAGGGCACGGTTTCTGTGTTCACCGTGAAGGACAAACAGCTAACGCCAGCCGGCAAGCTCGATACCGGAAACCCCAAATCCCTGCCCAGCGCGGTCGTGTTCGTTGCGGCCGTGTTCGTCGGTGGCAAAACCGCCCTGCTGGCCCGCGGCGGCGACAACATGGTCAGCGAGCTGCACATCGACGGCACCGCCGTCACCATCGGCCTCCGGGCGGAGGCCGTCGCCTTTTCCCGCGATGGCAGAACGGTGCTGGTCCAAAGCATGCAGGACCGCGAGATCGAAGTCTTCCGCTGGAACGGGAAAACCCTGACCGCCGGAAAGAGCCTGCCCATCCCGGGCGCGGGACCGGAGTCCTTCGCCACCGCCTGGTAACCGCAAAAGGGCCGGGCGCCTGAGCCCCCGGCCCTTGGCCACAGTCAGTCTCGCTCCGGGTAAGGCAACGCCTTAAGCGATCTCCTCGAGCGCCAACTGGCCCTAATGCGACGTGCCCGCCCCGGTCAGTCCTGTATTTCCGCCGCTGGTGGAGCCACCCGGCGCGGTGCTGCTGTGGGAACCGACGGAACTTTGCGCACCGGGCTGGCCCATGCTGGTACTACCTAGGCCCATGCTTGAACCGCTTCCGGCTGCGCCGGTAGAGGACGTGGAACTGCCAGAATAGTTGGGGTTTGCCCCCGTTGTCCCCATGCTGGAGGACTGCGAACCCATATGACCCGAACCAGACGCGCCGCCGCCGGCGGCCGTCGAGGCACTGTTCCCGCTCGCCCCGGCGGCACTCGGCGAACTGCCCATTCCTCCGCCCGCGGCACCACCGCCCGCGCCGCCGCCGGCACCGCCGCCACCTTGTGCCATCGAGGCCGAAAGCGGCACCGTTGCCAAAACGAGCGCGAGCGCGAAAGCCGACATTCTGCTGGTCATCTGATATTCCTTACTTGCCGCGCACCAACGCTACGACCGCCCCTCAACGCTTCAGCGGTGGGGGTTGGTTTGCGGAACCGAAGCGGCATTCACGCGGTTGTGGCCGCGGAACTTTGCCTGCCCGGGCGGCTAGCGCAGCCGCGGATCGGGAACCCGCGCGGCCACCAGCACATCCACCGCCCGCGCGCCCGCCGCCAGCAACGCAGCCGCGCAGGCACTGCCGGTGGCGCCCGAGGTCATCACATCGTCGATCAACACGACCCGCCGCCCGGTGATCGCTCCCCGGCGTGCGACCCGCACCGCGAACGACCCGGCGACCTCCATCGCACGCTCCTCGGGGCCCTTCTCCTCCAGCGGCGCGGTCTGCCGTGTGCGGATCAGGCCATCCGGCTGCACCGGCAGCTTCGCCAGCCGTCCGATCGCCAGCGCCAGGATCGCCGCCTGATTGTACTTCCGGTGAAACA
>JAKBCJ010000042.1 GCA_021807975.1 Pseudomonadota bacterium
CGTCGGGCGCGTGGACCAGAACGTCGCCCAGCTTGGCCAGCAGGTAGTCCGCATCCGCCTGCCCGACGTCATCGACCAGCGTCAGAACCCGGCTGATGACGCGGGAGCGGAACCGTTCAAGGTCACGCGCCTCGCCGTCGAAGGATGTGTCGTCCACCACGTCCACCGCGGCCTCCACTGCTCCGTACAAGGCTGGCGGCATGGCGGCCTTTTGAAACAGCGCTTTCAGGCCCTTGCGGCTGGGCTCGTGGATCAGGATTTGCGCATTTGCCAGCGGCACGTCGCCTTTCGCCGCCATCGCCGCCTCGAAAAAAGCGATATCCCCGGTGCATAGCGCGCGCAGGATCAGCGATGGGGTCAACCGGTCATTGCGCTGCATTTGCGCCACCATTTGCCGCAGATCGTCGTCCGAAGCGCCCAGACTTAGATGCAGGATCGCATGTTCGCGCGATGACAGCGCGATGTCCGCGGCGGTTTCCGGTGCCAGGTCGTGGGCTTTGACCAAATGGGCCTGCAATGCCTTCGATACCATCGTCGCCAGCCGTTCCGCCACGGTGGCGGGCAGGCTTTCCCGCTCCACCATCGCCTGCTTCACGCGTGGGCTGTCGGCAAACCGGGTCACCGCCCGGCTAAACCCATCGTCGGCGATCGCGGCGGTAGCGTTGCCCATCAACGCGACGATCGCCGGTTCGGCCGCGTGATCGATCAGCGCATCCGTCACCGTTACCGTCAGGTTGGGCCGGCTGGCGACGGCTTCCTGTTTCGATGAGGAGCCGTGCCGCACGATTTCGATCAGGTCTTCGTCGGTCAGTACCAGCGAATCCGCCAGCACCGGCAATGCGATGTATTCCACATCCGCGGCCAGTTTGCGGGCCACGTCGTGCGGCAAATGCGGGGAGTGCCGTAAGCCGCGTGCCAGCGACGCGCGCACATTTTCTTCCACATCGCGGGCCAGGATTCGCACCACGTCCTGCGCCAGCCTGACTTCCGTTGCGGTCAACGGCTGTCCGGACAGATCCCGGGCGACCTTGCCCGCCAGTTCGGCCCGCAAATCGGGCGAGGGTTCAGCCATCAAGCGAGCGACATCGTGGGACGAGAGCGAAACAGGCATCGGCTTAACCTCGCGGATCGAAAAGAAACCGCGAGGTTCTTGGCAGAGAGTGATGAATAATCGGTTAATTTCCCGGCTGTGGCCCGCCGAATTCGGTGCCGCGAAGCAGCTTGGTCAGGACTCGTGCAAAACCCGCAGGACTTCGCCCTCGGTCAGGATTTGCGGCAGCACTTCCGGAGGGCCGCTGTGGCCAGGGAAGAATACATACAAGGGCACTCCATCCCGGCCGTTTTGCCGCAAAAATGCGCCGATCGCCGGGTCCTGGCGTGTCCAGTCGCCTTTAAGATAGGCTACACCGCCCGCGGCAAACGCCGCCCGCACGGCATCGGTGGAAATTGCCACCCGTTCGTTGACCAGGCAGGTGACGCACCACGCCGCTGTCATGTTCACGAACACCGGCTTGCCCGCCGCCCGCAGCGCCGCCAGCCGTTGGGGCGAATAGGCTTCCGCCGATGCCTCGGCCGCGGCCCCCGCCGGCACCGCGGCAACGCCGCTGAGTACCGCGCCCGCCGCCAGCACGGCGACCAGTGCCAGCGCCTGCCCGAACCGGCGCGGCTGAACCGAGGCCGACTGTGTCGTCCCAAACACCCAGCCGGCGAAGCCCACCAGGACCAGTCCGGCGGCCGTGGCCAGCACGCCCGCCGATCCGGCTTCCTGACTGACCACCCAGACCAGCCATGCGGCCGCCCCATACATCGGAAACGCCAGGGCCTGTTTCAGCACTTCCATCCAGCGGCCGGGCCGGGGCATCAGCCGGACCAGCCCGGGCATGGAGGCGAACGCGATGTAGGGTGCAGCCATTCCCAGGCCCATCGTCACGAAGACCAGCAGGGTCACGGCCGCCGGGGCTGCCAGCCCGGCCGCGACGGCGACGCCCATGAACGGTGCGGTGCAGGGTGTGGCAACCAGCACGGCCAGCAGTCCGGTGAAGAAACTGCCGGCTGTTCCATGGCGTTCGGCCAGTCCGCTGCCGGCCCCGGTCAGGCTCGCCCCGATTTGAAACACGCCGGACAGATTCAGGCCCACCGCGAACAGCAACCAGGTCATCGCGGCCACGAAGACCGGTGAGGAGAATTGAAAACCCCAGCCCGCCGCTGAACCCGCCGCCCTGGCAGCCAGCAGCCCGGCGGCCAACGCCGTGAATGTCACCAGCACGCCGACGGTGTATGCCGCGGCATGGCCGCGTCCGCGTCCGCGCCCGGCATGCGCGGCCAGCGACACCGCCTTCATCGCCAGGATAGGAAATACGCAGGGCATCAGGTTCAGGATCAGCCCGCCCAGAAAAGCGAACACCAGAATTTGGGTCAGCGGCGGTACGGCCTCGGGCGGCGGTGGCCCGGGGGGCGCATCCACGACGACATCCGTTTCCATCCCGGTGCGGTCGCGCACCGACAGCACGCCGGTCAGCGCCTTGGTTCGGTCGAACCCCTTTGCCGGTTTCAGCGCCAGGGTGAAGCCGCCCATCCGCACCGACAGCGGTTGTGCCGCGTCGTCCTGAATCCACTCAGGCTGGTCGGGAATAAACCAGGCATCGGTCACGGTGGCGGGCGTTAGTTCCGGCCCTTGCACGAATAAGGTTCCGTCCGGCGAAACCCGGGCCGACCATGGCGAAGGGCGGGGTACGGAACGGTCGTGGGCGGCGAACAGACCGGCCTGCGCCGAGGGCGATGGGGTCCCGACCGGCAGGGTTATCGAAAAGTCGCCCTCCTCCGGGACGCAGATATCCTTGCATACCAGCCAGTGGGCGTGCGCCTCGATCCTGCCGTTCGGGGCGGTAACGGTGACCGGCAGCAGAACCTCTCCCAGATAGGCATAGGTCATGACCGGGCCTTCGGCGACCCGCCGCGGGGTGGGCCAGTCGATCGGCGTTTGCGTGGCGCCCTGGATCGTCAGGTCCGGCGGCACGCCGGCGTCGCCAGGATTCTTCCAGTAGGTGTGCCAGCCATCCGTCATGCGCAGCCGCAAACCGACCCGGAACGGCTTGCCTGGCTCCATCGCGTTGGTTTCGGTGACCAGCGTCGCGATGGCCCGCTTGCTGCTGACCGGGGCGCTTTCCAGCGCATGCGCCGACCCCGCCGCCAGCGTGGCCAAGAGCAGCACCAGCACCGCCATTAGAAGCCGCTTCATACCGTCTCCGTTTGCCGTCACCGCGGTCATATGCGCCTCTCAGCCGCCCGATGCCAGATTGCCGCTTGGGCGCGGGGCTACCCATGCCGGATTTTTCGTCCTAGCGTTGGCCCAACGACGACAAAACGGGGAAATCGCTCATGACCACCAACAGCTTCGGCGGTGACTGTCTGTCCGGCGTGCGTGTTCTGGACATGACGCAGTTCGAGGCCGGGCCGTCCTGCACCGAAACCCTGGCCTGGATGGGCGCGGAAGTCGTGAAGGTCGAAAACCCCAAGGGCGGCGATCCCGGCCGTTCGCTGGGCGGCAAATCCGGCGTGGACGACCCGTATTTCCTGAATTTCAACGCCAACAAGAAATCCATCACCGTCAATCTGAAGGATCCCGCGGGCCTGCAACTGGTCAAGGACCTCGCTGCCAAGGCGGACGTGCTGGTGGAGAACTTCGCGCCCGGCGCGATCGAGCGGCTGGGTCTGGGGCCGGACGTGGTGCGTGCGCTTAATCCGTCGATTATCTACTGCCAGGTCAAGGGCTTCGGTGAGGGCAGCCCGTACGAAAAGAACCTCGCCTTCGACATGATCGCGCAGGCGTGCAGCGGCATCATGAGCACGACCGGCGAACTGGACGGCCGCCCGCTGAAGCCCGGTCCGTCCCTGGGCGACACCGGGACGGGCATGCTGCTGTCGATCTCGATCCTGGGCGCGCTGTACCGGCGGAAATCGACCGGGCAGGGGGAGCATCTGCAGGTCGCCATGCAGGATGCGATGATGCACTACATGCGTATCGCCTTCGCCCAGCAGGCCCGCACCGGCAAAGCCGCCCCACGCGCCGGGGACACGTCGGTGACCGGCGGCAACCCGCCGATGGGCACCTTTCCCAGCAAGGGCGGCGGACCTAACGACTATGTGTATGTCTATACATCCCGCGCCAACCCCGAACACTGGCGCCGGCTGCTGGCGGTGATCGGGCGCGAGGATCTGATCGGCGACCCGCGCTACGACAGCCCCGCTGCCCGGGCCGAACATGCCGCCGAGGTCCACGACATGGTCGCGGAGTGGACACGCGGACGCACCAAGCACGAGGCGATGGAGGTGATTGGCGCCGCCGGCATCCCGGCTGGCGCGGTACTCGACACGATGGAACTGACCAACGACCCGACGTTCGAGCAGCGGGGCATCATGCAGACGATCGATCACCCCGTGGCCGGTCCGTTCAAGATGGTCGCATGGCCGGTTCGCTTTTCCGGCAGTCCTCCGCCAGTAAAGCCCTCGCCGTTACTGGGGGCGGACAACGACGACGTGCTGGCGAACTGGCTGGGTATGGATCCCGGCCGGATCGGCGGTCTGCGGTCGGACAATATTATCGGTTAATCGAGGGAGAAACGAAAAATGGCGGAAATCACCGGGTCCGAGATCATCGCCCGATGCCTGCAAAAGGAAGGGGTCAAGGACCTTTTCTACATCATGGGCGGCCCCATGCTGCTGGCGGAGGCCACCTGCGTGAAGGAAGGCATCCGCATGATCGATGTCCGCCATGAACAGGCGGCGGCCTTCATGTGTCAGGCATACAGCCGCTTGAAGCAGGTTCCGTCGGTGTGCATGGCAGCCTCGGGTCCCGGCGTCACCAATCTGATCACCGGCATGGCGAACGCCCTGGTGGATTGCTGCCCGGTCGTGGCGCTCGGCGGCAGCAGCCCGTTGTCCCAGTTCGGCCGTCAGGTGTTCCAGGAGATCGATCAGGTCGAACTGATGCGCGGTTGCTGCAAATATGTCGATCGGCTGATCAATCTGAAGCGCATTCCGCAACAGATCAACTTCGCCCTGCAAAAGGCGATCAGCGGCAAGCCCGGTCCGGTCTATCTGGATTGCCCCGGCGACATGCTGTACCAGAAGATCGATGAAAACTTGGTCGATTGGTCATTCGCCGGCCGTCCGATGCTGGAAAGCCGTCCGCTGGGCGATCCGCGTCAGGTTGATGCGCTGATCTCCGCGCTTGCCGAAGCGAAAAATCCGCTGATCGTATCAGGATCCGGCGTGATCTGGTCGCGCGCCTGGGAGGAGATGCAGGCGTTCGTCGAAGCGGCCGGCGTGCCGTTCTATACCACGCCGCAGGGCCGCGGCGTGGTGCCCGACGATCACCCGTATTCGTTTCTGTCCATGCGTTCCGGGGCCTTTCGCGATGCCGACCTGATTCTGGTGCTGGGCACCCGGATGAACTACATCATCGGGCACGCATCCCCGCCGCGCTTTGGGCCTTCCGCGAAAATCGCCCGTATCGATATCGATCCGGCGGAAATCGGCATGGCGGCCCGTTACGTAGACATTCCCATCGTTGGCGACTGCAAGGCCGTGCTGGGACAGTTGCTGCAAGGTATCAAGGGAAGGATCAACCCTGACCAATATGCCGGATGGCGCAAGCAACTGGCGGACGGGGAAGCCGCGAAGCGGTCCTCGGCCGGGGCGAACAAACTGCAAGAGGACGGCGACATCCATCCCGTGCGTATGCTGGAGGCCGTACGCGACTTCATGGACCGCGACGCGATCCTGTGTGTGGACGGTCAAGAGACGCTGAACTTCGGCCGCCAGACCATGTCCACTTTCAAGCCCGGGCATCGTTTGAACTCCGGTCCGTTCGGCACGATGGGCGTGGGCCTGCCGTTTGGTGTCGGCGCGAAAGTCGCCTGTCCGGATACGCAGGTGATCGTGGTGCATGGCGACGGATCGATGGGGCTGAACGCGATGGAACTGGACACCGCGATCCGTCACAAGATCCCCATTCTGGTGGTCATCAGCCTGAACGGCGGCTGGACCGGCGATCCGAAGCGCGAAAAACCCGGCCGCGATCTTGGTTACACCCGCTACGATAAAATTTGCGAGGCGCTGGGCGGCTATGGCGAATACGTCGATAAGGTCGAGGATATTCGCCCGGCACTGGAACGCGCGCAGGCCGAGGTGAACAAGGGTCGCGTCGCCCTGGTCAACGTCCGCACCGACTACCGTGCTCGGTTTTCCGGCGTGGCGTTCTCGGACTATTCGACTTAGAACCCAGAATCGTTCTCACTTCGTCATGGCGGGCGCAGGCCCGCCATCCACGCCCGGGTTCGATCATGTCGATCCCCTTCAACCCACCCAAAACAGGAGACTCCCCCAACGTGCCTGGCCTGATGGAAGGAAAAGTCGCTGTCGTCACCGGGGCCGGTGGCGGTATCGGCCGAGAGATCGCGATCATGATGGCCGGTGCCGGCGCGAAGGTTATCGTCGCGGACATCGGCGCATCGCTGCACGGTGAGGGTGGATCGCAATCCCCCGCGCAGCAAACCAAGGCGCTGATCGAGCAGCGCGGTGGCCAGGCCGAAATCTGCACTGAATCCGTCGCCGCCTGGGGCAGCGCGCAAAAGATCGTCCAGGCCGCGCTGGATCATTACGGCCGTATCGACGCGGTGGTGAACAACGCCGGCATCCTGCGCGATGGCATTTTCCATAAAATGACAGAGGATGACTGGCTGTCTGTCATCTCCGTCCATCTGAACGGCAGCTTCTTCGTTTCCAGGGCGGCGGCGGAATATTACCGCAAGCAAGAGAGCGGGTCGTTCGTCCATATCACCTCCACCTCGGGGGTCATCGGCAACGTCGGGCAGGCGAACTATGCGGCGGCGAAGCTGGGCATCACCGCGCTATCCAAGTCGATCGCGCTGGACATGCAGCGCTACAACGTCCGCTCCAACTGTCTGGCGCCGTGGGCCTGGAGCCGGATGACATCGTCGATCCCCACCTCCACGCCGGAGCAGAAGGCGGCGGTAGATAAATTGCAGAAGATGACGCCCGACAAGAACGCGCCGCTGGCGGTGTATCTGTCGTCGGACGCGGCGAAAGACGTGACCGGTCAGGTGTTCGGTTGCCGGATGAACGAAATGATCCTGTTCAGCTCGCCCCGTCCGATTCGGATTGCCCACCGAGCGGAGGGCTGGACGCCGGAGACGATTGGCGCGCATGCGATGCCGGCATTCAAGCAGGCATTCATGCCGTTGGATACGTCGGAGGATGTGTTCGGCTGGGACCCGCTGTAGGGGGACGGCCGGAAGCGCTGTAATGGGCGGTCGGGCGAAGTCCCCTGAACGGGTTCACCCCATCCGCTCATTCGGGCCCAGCACATACCGGGGCGTCTCGCCTGCGAACGCCCGTCGGATGTTGGCCGTTGCCCTGCGCAGTGCCGCGGCCGTCATGCCGGGGACCGACGCCGAGTTATGCGGCGAACCCAGCACGTTTGGCAGCGACAGGAAGGGGTAATCCGTCCGAAAGGACCCGTGGCGGACGGGTTCGACCCACCATGCATCGATACAGGCGGTAAAGGCGGGATTCGCCCGCAGATGGGCGAACAGCGCGTCTTCCTGAATGATCTCGCCGCGGGCCAGATTCACCAGGATCGCATCCGGCTTCATCAGCCGCAGCTCCCGTTCGCCGATCCAACCCTGTGTGGCTGGTGTTAAGGGTGTGCAGATCACCAGCACATCCGCCGCCGCCAGCAATGTGTCCAGTTCCGACACCGGGGCAATCCAGTCGGTTGGCTCCTCGGACAGTCCACGCCGGTTGACCGCGTAAATCCGCATGCCGATCGCGCGCATCGATCGGGCGATCGCTGTGCCGATGCCGCCGAAGCCCAGAATGCCGCAGATTTTCCCGGCCAGCATACGGTTGCGGGTGTGCTGATTGAACGCCCCGCGTGTCAGTGCCGCGTGTTCCGGCAGCAGGCGTTTGGCGGCGGCCAGGGCCATTGCCAGGCCGTGCTCTGCCATTGGTTCCGCATAGGCGCCGCCGTTGCTGGCGACCGGAATGTGCGTGGGCAGTGCATTCAGCTTCACGAAGTCGATGCCGGCCGTGACGAACTGGATCAGCTCAGCGGATTGGATATGGCCGGCTTCCCCCGGCCGAAGGTCCTTACCGGTATCGCGGGCCAGCAGCGCGGACGCATCGCGCAGCGCGTCCAGCCGTCTGGAGGCATCCATGTCGGTCAGGTAAACGACCGAGACGCCGTCGCCGGCGGCATGGGCAATCGCGGCACGCTCTGGCGGGCGCACATCGAAGGTCACCACGATCGATTTGGTCATAGATCCGTTCTATCCGCGGACCGCGCCCGCGCCTACCTGCAGGGGAAGCGCTCGCCCAGGAATTTGAACAGCGCCGGCGCGGCCGGCATGGTTTTCCGTGCGGGAATCGACCGGACCCAGCTTGCGAATTCACTCATCGTGGCTTCGCGGCTTGGCGCCGGTTTCGGGATGCAGAACGGCTTCTTGTCGCCGGCGTAATGCATTTCCACATCCACCGCGCCCTGCGCGAAGCCGACGCAGAAATTGATCCTGGCGTCGCCGCCGGGCGCCTGCGGATTGGCGCCGCAGTTTTCCGCCAGATCGCCGGCGGTGTTCGCGCGCAGGGCGATCGGCTGCGCCGCCATCGCACCCTGGAACCATGCGGCGGAAGCCAGGATCGAAAGCACCAGTAGTCGCTTCATCGTATGATCTCCGTAAAGCCAGACGCTGCTGTCCACCGGCTCCACCCCTGTGCGCGCAACTGGCAGGCGGGACAGGTGCCGCAGCCATAGCCCCACGGGTGACGATGGGTTCGGTCCCCCAGATAGCAGCTATGGGTTCGTTCGCGAATGATATCCACCAGCGCCGTCCCGCCCAGGTCCGCCGCCATTGCCCAGGTTGCCGCCTTGTCCAGCCACATCAGCGGTGTTTCCAGCACGAATCGCCGCTCCATGCCCAGATTGAGCGCAAGCTGCATCGCCTTGATCGTATCGTCGCGGCAGTCGGGGTATCCGGAGTAGTCGGTCTCGCACACACCGGTAACGATCCGCTTCAGGCCGCGGCGGTAGGCGATTGCCGCCGCGCAGGTCAGGAACAGCAGGTTGCGGCCCGGCACGAAAGTGTTGGGCAGCCCGCTTTCCCCCATTTCGATGGCGATATCCGCTGTCATCGCGGTCTGCCCCAAACCGCTGATCGCGGTTGTCAGATCGACGATGTGGTCCGGCCCCAGCGCGGTGGATGCCAGGGCGGTGCGGATCGGTGCTCTACAGTCCATTTCCACCGCATGACGCTGGCCATAGGAAAACCCGATGGTTTCCACAGTCGCGAAGCGCTTCAGCGCCCACGCCAGGCAGGTCGTCGAATCCTGGCCGCCGGAGAACAGCACCAGGGCGCCGCCTTCTGTCGCCGGATTGCTGAATTGCGTCATCGTTCCCCTGTCAAGCAGCGCGTTGCCGTCCTATTATCAGAAGCATGGACCTAGATTTCACGGAAGACGAAATCCAGCGCTATTCGCGCCACATCCTGTTGCGGGAGGTGGGCGGGATCGGTCAGGCGAAGCTGAAAGCCGCCAAGGTGCTGGTAATTGGTGCCGGCGGGCTTGGTTCGCCGCTGATGCTGTATCTCGCTGCCGCCGGAATCGGCACGATCGGCATCGTCGATGACGATGCGGTGGATCTGTCGAACTTGCAGCGTCAGGTCGCCCACACCACGGATCGCGTCGGCGTAGCCAAGGTGGCATCGGCCGCCGCCGCAGCGATTGCGATCAACCCGGCGGTGCGGGTGGAGGCCCATGCCACGCGGCTGAGTGCGGAAAATGCGCTGGACCTGATCGGGCGCTACGACATCGTGTGCGACGGCACCGACAATTTCGATACTCGATTCCTGATCGCGGATGCCTGCGCGCTGGCTAGGCGGACGCTGGTTTCCGCCGCCGTGCTGCGGTTCGACGGTCAGCTTTCGACGTTCAAGCCGCATGCGGGCGGCCCATGCTACCGCTGCCTGTATCCGGAACCGCCGCCGCCCGGTATGGTGCCGTCCTGCAGCGAGGCCGGGGTGCTGGGCGCCGTCACCGGGGTGATGGGCACGCTGCAGGCCACCGAAGTGCTGAAGGAAATCCTGGGAATCGGCGAGTCTCTGTCCGGGCGCCTGCTGGTCTGGGATGCGCTGGATATGCGGTTTCGTACGATCAAGCTGCGCCCCGATCCGTCCTGTGCGCTGTGCGGCCCGTACGCGACGATCAAGGATCTTAGCCGGCATGGCACTCCCGCGGGGCCGGCCTGTGCGGTCTGAGCCGCTGGCGATTTTGCTGCTGTCCGGGGCGCACGACCGCGCCCACTACGGATTCGTCCTCGCTTCCGGTGCCGCCGCGCTCGGGCGCCAGGTGGTGCTGTTCGCGACCAATCTTGGATGCCATGCGCTGTGCCGCGATTGGTCGGCGCTGGCCGGCAGCGGGCGCGATGCCCGGATTCAGTCGAACGGCGTCGCCGGGCTGGACACGCTGCGCGACGCCTGTATCGAAATGGACGTGCGGATGATTGCCTGCGAGGCCGGGTTGCGGGCGGAAGCGATCGATCCCGCGCTGCTGCTTGCCGGGGTCGAGGTGGCCGGCATCGCGACATTCCTGGCTGCCGCCGGGCCCGGCCAAATCGTGACTTTATGAGTTTGCCCAAACGATGCCCTTGACCCGAGTCCGTTGGACTTGGCAGGGATGGTGTATGCGCAGTTCCAAATTCACGCTCGGCCTGCCGGGTTTGCCGGTTGCGTTCATGCTGACGGTGGTCGCATTTGCGTTGGCTTGGCCGATGCCGGCAGATGCCCAGACGAGCTTGCTTGGCGGGACGTCGGGGACAACTTCCGACCCGGGGGCCCGGCCGGCCAAAATGCCGAGTGCCGCCCCGCGCATCCCGGTGCAATCGGCGACCAAGACACCGGTGGTTCCGCCGCACGGCCCGATCCATCCGCGAAAGCCCGCCAGACCCGCGAAACCAGCTGATCCGGCGAAGCCAGCCAGCCCGGCGGCATCGATCACGCCAGCGAAACCGGCACCGATCCCGGCTGCGGCAGTACCGGCCCCGGCTGCGACGGCATCCGCGGCCGAGCGGGCGGGCGGCGAAAAACTGCCGGACCCGGAAAAGCCGGAGGGCACCGCGCCGAAACTTCCCCGATTTGTCTCGCTGCGATCGGATGAAGTGAACATGAGGGCGGGGCCGGGTGTGCGCTACCGCATCGACTGGGTTTACCGGCGCCGCGATCTACCGGTCGAAATCGAGCGGGAGTTCGACGTCTGGCGCTGGGTGCGCGACGCCGATGGCGTCCAGGGGTGGGTACATCAGGCGACCCTAATGGGCCGCCGGAGTTTCATCGTTCAGAAGTCTGACGCCACGCTGCGTTCGGATCCCAGTGATTCCGCGTCGGCCGTAGCGATCCTGAAGCCCGGTGTGGTTGGGCGGATACGGTCCTGCGAGGCTGGATCGGACTGGTGCAATGTTTCAACCGGATCATACCGGGGATACCTCCGGCGTGCCCAGTTTTGGGGGTTGCTGCCCGGCGAGACGATCGCGCCATGAAGGCGTAATTGGGTTGTTTACCAATTTAACGGTTGTTCACGGTAAAATCCCGCAATCAAACGCAGAGTTACTCTTTTGTCATCTACACCTATGCGTGTGTTTTCACCAAACTGCGATCGTTGCCCGGGTTAGCCGGGTTGGTCCACAGAAAGCACAAACGCCATGAATATGATTGCCAGCCGGAATGTCCCGCAAGATCAGGCCTTCCTCGGGTCATTTGCTGTTCCGGTTCAGGGGGTTGTCGTTTTGGTTTCCGACGATGAAACCGTCCTCGCCAGGCTCCAGCCGGTTTGCGCGTTTCTGGAATTGAGGATCGAGGCCGTGCCGGGCGACGAGAACCTGGAGAAGGCGCTTGCGGAATTGCGTCCGATGGGCGTGATCGCGGATCTGGACGGTCCCGGGCAGGACGGGTTCCATACCATGAGGCAAGTCGCCCGTTATAACCGAAATATGCCATTCCTGCTGCTGACCGGGGGCGATCCGATCATGATGGGCGCGGCCGATGCCGTTCAGGAGTTGTGCGGGCTGACCGCGGTAACCGCGACCAGCGAGTTTCCGGTTGCCGGACAACTGGTCGCGTTCCTGTTCAGCGCGGGCCGCCGGGCCGGGTGCCTGCGGTTGCTGCCGATTTGACCGCTTTCAGCAACCGTCGGGCTGTTCGCGTGGCAGCCTTGACCCCGCGGATGGGCCGCTACACCCCCGGGCTGTCGCGTTCGCGCATGCACTCATGCCGCTTCTTGCGGGTATCCGTCGCATAGGCGCCGAACGGCCGGTTTGGCCGCATGTTCGGCTCGACGATCGTGATTTCGTATGCCTGCCAGTCGGCGGGCGACAGGGCGTTCAGTCCGCGCGCGATGTCCATGCTGTCCAACGTGCCGTTCGAATAAGCGTTGCGCTGCACCGGTTGCGCCAGCACCAGCGGATAATCCGCTCGGAATCGAACCGGCATATGACTGCGGGTGAACCGCATATTGGTGAACAGCGGCCCGAACCAGCGGTCGGTTTCCACAATCCCCTCGAACAGCGACACGCCCCCCGTACCGGGCATGTTGGCGGGGGCACGTATCAGAAGGTGCCAGCCAGGTGCTGTCCGTGCAATCGATCCGGTCCATATCTGCACGCTGCCCGGCTCTGGCAAGGCGGTCAGAAAGGGCGGCGAGCAGCCTTGCAGCGATTCCGGGGCCGAGGCATCGAACAGCGCCGCATAGTCCGGCAGTTGCGCGGACGGCAGCAGCGGCATCCAGTCCGGCACCTCGCCGCACCGCCAGAATATCTCGGTTCCATCCCACATCATCTCCAGATCGATCGGGGGAAACAGCCACCAGCCGAACGCGGTCGCACTGGTCAGCGCTTCGCAATACCGTACGGCGCGCATCGGCAGCGTGCCGCAGGCGGATCGTTCCGCCCGCATGGGCGGTCGGGCGGATGGGGTCATCTGGTGAAATCGGACAATGGGGTCGCTGCGATCGGTCATTGGATGAACACCCTTGCGGCGGAAGCAGGAGAGGAAATCTGGAATCGGCAGCCGCATGCGCCGCCAGCCGCGAGGGCGGGCGGCGCATGCCGGGAAGATCGGTGTTGTGGACGACGTAGGAACGTTATCCGCTAGGCCGCGGTCACCGGCAGGCGGAAGCCGCCGCCGAGCCTGATCTTGCCGGTGTCGGCGGTCACGGGCAGGCGGAAGCCGCCGCCGAGCCTGATCTTGCCGGCGTCGGCGGTCACGGGCAGACGGAAGCCGCCGCCGAGCTTGATTTTGCCGGCATCGGCGGTTACGGCGTTGGCGGATGTGTCGGTCTGCATGGGAAATCTCCTGTTGAAAAGGGGCGCCAACGAAACAAGGGCAACCCGCGACGGCGGATTGCCCTTTCGATATCATACCGATCGTTTAACTGTTGGAGTGAGGCAACGCAGTCAGTAATTGCTGACCATACCTAAGCAAAGCTGGCTAAAATGGAGGGATCGTTCAGATCGGAAGACATAGTTGTCCCGTTGACGAGCGCAGATTTACCGGGATTATAAACCCTCGTCAATATCTATTTTCCCAAACACCAGAAAAATGTCTTTAACCGCGCCGGACGATGGGGCAGCATCGCCGCTCCGGGGGCGCGCGCCCGTCGCCGGAAGTGCGTAGGGATTTGTCGGGCAGCGGGCAGGCAGGTCCGGGGGGCTGGCATCGAACGCCCGCCCGGTATTTTTACACGATGTTTCAACAGGAGACATATTGCGGCTGGCGATCCGTTCCGATAGTGTCAAATATCATATTCACGCGCTATGGTTGTAATCGACTCTTGATCGCCTCTACCTTCTGACAACGGTGCCACTATTCCAAGGCCAGCCGCATATTCGGACGCTACGTTACCCGCCCCCGATTCGGGGCCTCGGCTGCGCTTGCGGCTGTTCGGCCACATGGCGGTCGAGGACCAGCTGGGCCGCACCTATCTGCCCAGGACCCGGAAAACCCGGGCGTTGATGGCCTATCTGGCCATGGCCAGCCCCAAGCCGGTTCTGCGCGCCACATTGGCGTCGTTGCTCTGGAGCCGGCGGGAAAACGAACAGGCCCGCGCCTCATTGCGTCAAAGTGTGCATGAACTTCAGGATACGCTCGGTCCTGTCTGGGATCATTTGTTCGTCGCGGACCGGCACCACCTCTCGTTGCGCGGCGATACGCTCGATATCGATGCACACTCACTCGCCCAACCGGCAGGGCTGTCTATCGAGATCCTCGCCAGATTCGAGGACACGCTGCTGGAAGATATGAATGGGCTGGATCCGGCATTCGATCGCTGGCTTGATGACGAGCGCGCCCGCTTCCTGCGCATCGGTCGCACGGTCGGCGAAGGCCTGATGGCCGAATGTGACGACCCGCTGGCTTCGATCGAAATCGCCGAACAGCTTCTGGCCATCGACCGCCGTCATGAAGGCGCCTGGCGCGCGATTATCCGCGCCCACGCCGAACGTGGCGATATCGACACGGCGATGCTGTCCTATGACCGCTGCCGCGGGATGCTCGCGGAAGCGTCCAATACACAACCTTCGGTTGAAACCGAGGAGCTGATGGATCGGGTCCGCGCCCGTGTCGTTCATGCCCGTCCGCGCGATGGCAAGACCGCATCCGCACCGCCAACCCCGAAGCGGGAACGCACCGCATTGCGCCTGCGGGTCATGCCGCTGCGCACTATCGGCGAGGAACGCGACGACGGCCTGGGCATCGGCCTTGCCGAGGAAATATCCGCCTCCCTGTCGCGGTTCCGCTGGATTTCCTGTCTCCCGACCACGCTGTGGCCTAATGAGGCCGCGGGAGGCTTCAGCGAACCCGGGCTCGAGGCCGATCTGATTATCGACGGCACCATTCAGCGGGGCGTCGGCCGGGTGCGCGTGATCGCCCGCCTGCTGGATATGCGAAGCGGCGGGGAGATCGTTTGGGCCGGGCGCTTCGATCGCGAAATGAGCGATGCACTCGCCCTTCAGGACGAGCTTGGCGCGACCATCGTCGCCCAGGTCGATCCGGAACTGATGCAGCATGAGGGGCGCCGCAGCGCTGGCGCCCGTTCCCACGAACTGACCGCGCAGGACCTGCTGCTGCAGGCCCTTCCGGCGATGTACCGGCTGGAGCGCGACAGCTTTCTGACCGCGCGCCGGCTGTTGGACTTGTCGATTCGGGCAGACCCGGCCAGTTCGGTCGCCCATGGCTGGCTGGCCTACTGGGACCTGCTGTATGTCGGTCAGGGGTGGGCGGACGATCCCTACGCCACCACCGCCGAAGCCGCCCGGTTGGCCGAACGCGCGGTGATGCTGGACCCCGGCGATGCCCGGGCGTTGACCTTGGCCGGCCATGTCAGGGGATTCCTGGGCAGGCACCCGCATGAGGCGAACGCCCTGCACGATCGCGCCATCGCGCTGAACCCGAACCTGGCGATCGCGTGGTGTTTCTCCGGTTTAGCCTATTCCTATCTGGGCCAGCATGAAGAAGCCCTGCGGCGAATGACGGTCGCATTGCGGCTGTCGCCTTCGGACCCGCATGGCTTCTTCCACGATGGAGCATTGATCATGCCGCATTTGCTGCGCGGCGATTTCGCCAACGCGGTCGAAGCCGGGCGCCGCGCGATCGAGATCAATCCGTTGTTCTCCTCGGCATACAAGGGTTACCTCAGTGCCTTGGGGCTGATGGGCCGTCAGCGGGAAACCGGGGCAATTCTCCGCCGGTTGCTGGCGCTGGAACCGGGGTTTTCGGTTCGGCAGGCGGTTCTGCGATCGCCGCTGACCCGGCCGGAGGATGTCGCCCGGTACGCCGAAGGTCTGCGCCGCGCTGGTTTGCGAGAGAAGGGGGGGTCTTTCGACGGCGATCCGCAACCCCTGACATTTGGCTATTCGGCGATTGATCTTGTCCCCCGGGCACCGCAAAGTCCGCTGCTAGGCGTCACATGACGCGCCCGAGACGGGGAATGGTTAAATGAAAAGACAAGCCAGACTGCATACGTTCGGATTGCTGGCGGGGTTGCTGGTATCGGCGGGTCTGCTACAGACCGCCGCAGCCCAGGGATCGGGCTCCGTTACGCTGGACGCAGCGAAAGCGCGCGGGCAGGTTTTGTGCGGGCTGTCCGGTCAGGTGCCCGGGTTTTCGCTGCCCGACAGCCAGGGCGTGATGCGCGGCCTGGATGCCGATACCTGCAGGGCGGTCGCGGCGGCGGCGCTGGGCGACGCGGGGAAGGTAAAGTTCGTTGCCACCACGACGCAGAACCGATTCACCGCGCTGCAATCGGGCGAGGTCGATCTGCTGTCGCGCAGCACCACCTGGACCTTGGGGCGGGAGGCTAATCTGGGTCTGGAATTCGCCTGGGTGAACTATTACGACGGCACCGGCTTTCTGGTGAAAAAGGCATCGGGGGTCAAAGCCGCGACCGAGATGGACGGCGCCACGATTTGTGTTCAGCCCGGCACCAGCACCGAACTGGCAATCAACGACTTCTACCGCCTGCATCATATGAAGTTCACGCCGATCCTGATCCAGGATTTGTCTGACCTGCAGGGCGCGTTTCTGTCCGGCCGCTGCGATGCCTACTCGACCGACGCATCCTCGCTGGCGACATTCCGCTACAGCCAGGGGCCGAAGGCTGACGATCTGGTGTTGCTGCCCGATATCATCAGTAAGGAACCGCTGGGCGTAATGGTCCGCAAGGGCGACGACAAATGGTTCGATATCGTTCGGTGGACCTTCATCGCGATGATCACCGCCGAAGAAAAGGGCATTACCAGCGCCAATATCGACAGTTTCCTGGACAGCGCCGATCCCGATATCCGCCGCCTTTTGGGTGTGGAAGGCGACATGGGCAAGGCGCTGGGGCTGGATAACAAGTGGGCCTACAACGTCATCAAAGCCGTCGGCAACCTGGGCGAGGTGTGGGATCGCAACATCACCCCGATGGGCGTTCCGCGCGGTATCAACAATATCTGGACCAAAGGCGGCCTGCAGTACGCGCCGCCGATCCGGTAACACCCGGTCGATTAGGGCGCGTTCGGCGGACGCGCCCTTCTTTGCGACTGTCGGCTATTCCACCTGCGTTGCCTTGTGCGCCGCCAGTGCCATCAGCCGGCGGTCGCGCCATTCCTGACGGACGGCCTGCATATTTGCCGGCAGTTCCGCCCGGCGGGCAGCATGCAGACGCCCGACCAGCGCCGCATCCCATGCCAGCGGCTTCATCTGTTCCTGCATCAGCGCATACAGCGGCCCATACCGGTCGCAGTAATCCGCCAAACCGCCCGGAGCATTCAGATCGATCGTCTCCAGCGGCCCCATGAAGCTCCAGCGCAGCCCCAGCCCGTGCTTGACCAGGGCATCGAGATCGGCCGGCGAAATCACGTCGTCCGCAACCAGCCTGAACGCCTCCGCCAGCAAAGCCCCTTGCAGCCGGTTCAGCGCGAAGCCGTCGATTTCCTTCTTCACCGTCGCCGGTACCTGACCGGCTTCGACCATGATCGCGCGCGTCTTTTCCACCACGGCGGCATCCGTCCATGGCGCCGGACAGATCTCGACCAGCGGAATCAGATACGGTGGGTTGACCGGATGCGCGATCAGGCACCGGTGTCGGGTTTTCAATTCCGCCGTAAACGCACTCGCCGGAATGCCGGAGGACGATGACGCAATGATCGTATCCGGGTCTGCCGTCCGTTCGAGTTCGGCGAACAGCGGCTTCTTGATGTCGGCCCGCTCCGGCCCGTTCTCCTGGATATAGTCCACGCCCTTGACCGCGTCCCAAAGGGATTGCGCCGGATGGATCCGCTTCAGGACCGTGTCCGGATCGTCCGCCAGCAGGCCGGCGGCGCGCAGTTCCGGCAGGCGGTCGGCGATGAATGTCAGGGCCTGGGTCGTTTGCTGCGGGAACTGGTCCCACAAGTGCACCTCGAACCCCGCCCGGGCGAAAACAATCGTCCAGGCCCGGCCGATCAATCCGGCCCCGATGACGGCGACAGTGGTCATATGGCTTCTCCCGCGTTGTGGCGCCGAAATGCCACGGGCGCGGGGGGGCGGGCAACCGCTTGCACGAACCCGGGCGCCGCTGCACCTTCCCGATTCGAACCTCCAAGGGGACACACCAATGACCAACATCACCCGAATCGCCGTGCTGGACGACTGGCAA
>JAKBCJ010000412.1 GCA_021807975.1 Pseudomonadota bacterium
CGCGCCATCTTCCTGCAACTGGCCTGCGACGAATTGACGCCGGCGGCGATGCAGACCGCGCTGGCCGAGAACTCGTCGACGCTGTTTCCCGACCCGCCGCTGCAGGACCAGGAATTCAGGGAGGCCGCCGGGAAGGCGATCACCGCGGCGAAGGCGACGCAGGGCCTGCTGAAGAAGTTCTTCCTGATGCCGCCGGACGAACAGACCTTGCTGACCAGTGCGCTCTGCCAGGACGGCTGGGGCGGCGACGCCGAGTTGGGGAAAGCGTTCGGTCAGAACAAGACGATGATGCTCGTGGCCTTCGCCACCGGCCTGAAGATCCCGAAGCTGCCGAAGTCTGGCAACAAGAATACGCCGATCCCGCCGGAGATGGCCGCGGTGTTCCCCAAGGCGCCCCCACGGCTTGTGCCGCACTGGGAGGAGCTGGTGAAGAAGCTCCGCACCGACAAGCGGGAGGAGATGGTCGCGATGCTCCGCGCGCTCGCCAGCAAATTCTCCTGGGAGCCCAGCGTCCAGGAAAAGATGTTCGGCTCCAAAGACGAGGCCTTTGGCGTCGACCATTGCCTGGAGCTGGTTATGGGCGACGAGGCGCTGGAGGAAGCGCTGGCCCGGGGGCCCGAGGTGCTGACCGAGCAGTTCAATGCCCGCATGCTTGAACCAAAATACCGGTGGGTCACGACCTCGCTGTCGTATGTTGAGTCGAGCGAGAAGGCCGGTCTGGAGAAGGCCGCCACCGACTGCCTGGAGAAGAAGGACCCGCAGGGACTGACCGAGGTCTCCGCGCGGGCGTTCGCGCTGCTTGCAACGGAGCAGCGCAACCGCATCAACGAATACCGCGGCAACGTGCTGGCGGTGCAACAAGAACTGAAAAAAGGCGAGGTCAAGCCGACCGAACAGCTGACGGAAAAGGCCCTTCAGGACCTGCTGAACCGACTGGACACGTATGACGTCTGGCTGAAGGATGGCAAACTGCACTCTGTCGGCGAGCAGATGAAGACCGTCTTTGTCGGGGAGTACGCGAAGGTGTTCGGCTAGGTGTCTGATCCAGGGATTTGATGGTGCAGTCCTCTCGCCCGAAGCGTGGAAATCGCTCCTTCGGTCTATTCCAGCGTTCGGGGGCAAGCCCCCGCACCGCGCGCCTGCAATGTTCGGCGGGGCGAAATCGCGCGCATCGAGATCGAAACGACTGGACTGGTCGGCCCGGTGTTGGCAACGATCGGCCGCGGGGCCGGAGGGCGATCCAAGGACCTGCCGCGTTCGGCGACCGAGGAGTGGCTGCGGGCGTTTCAGGCGGCCGGTAACCGTCAGCTTATCGAAACGCGGAGGTGCAAGACCGGCACTGTTTACGCAACGAAACTAGACCGGCCCGGCGAGACTCAGGATGCTCGCGATCGTTTCCGGATCCAACATGTCCGTGGTCGTCCGGAGTAATGTCGCCGCGGTGTCCTTGGAAATCGCATTCTGACCGAGGGCGCGGGCAACAACGCCGGCGAAACGACCGACAAGCGCCGGCGGGACATTCCTGATCGGGAAAAAGTCGATCGTGAAATCTTCCCGGGCGCGCATGTCGTCGGTGGGCTCCGGGAACCGGCTGCCGGACGGGAGAACGACCCGCACTCTGCTGACATTGCCAACGTGTGCCGCTGCCGCCGTCACGCTGATGCCAAAACGCCTGGCCACCGCGAACACCGCCGAGGGAACATCCCCGGACTGATCGACCATCCGATCCACCGCGGCCGGTGGCGCCAGAAACGCGATGGCGAAGGCGTTCGCCCTGATTTCGACGGGGTCGCGGCGATATGTGCTGTTGACCGCCAGGTCGCGGTAGCGATCGACCATCAACCGATCGAGCCTTGGCGCGGGATCCCAAAGCAGATGACCGAGTTCGTGGGCAAGCGTCATGCGGCGGACCCAGACACTGCGGTTATCGCCTTCGATATTGACCACGATGCCGCGTGCGTCGCCGCTCGCGATGGTGGCGCCGGCCAGCCCGCGCCCAAGGCTGGTCTGAACAAGCGGAATATCCAGCGTGTCGGCGATCAGGCTTCGCATGCTTCCTATCGGTGCCTCCGGGTCGAGGCCCAGTATCCGGCGCGCCGCCGCCGCGAGCCGGTATCCCCGTTCGTAGGTCGGATATCCGTAGTCGTCATCCGGCGGGAAGCGCTTCGATCCATCCGCGTTGGGCGCGCCAATCAGGGACAGCAGCGATGTCTGCCGGGCGATGACCCATGCGCTTTCGGCCAGTGCCGCCACATCCGTCGGCGACAGGCCGGCACTGCCGTCAGCGCGGGCGGAGAGCTGCCGGAGACGCACGCCCAGTTCCTCGGCGCCGGTTTGACTTTTGAAGCCCAGAATCCGTTCGTCGATTGCCAGCGGGCGGGCGAGCCGTTCCAGTATCCGAATCGATGAGACTTTGCCCGGTGTCTCGGCGCGGATCACGTCATCGACGGTCGCCTTCGCAAGCCGGGCAAGGTGCCGGGGCGTATAGCCGAGCGCCTCGCGGTGTTTTCGTAATGTTTGGGCTGGCTCGTCACGGTCCCGCACCAGGGGCGCCTGTCCCTCCTCCACGGCGGTTAACAACGTCTGGAAGCCGAAACTGTCCAGAGCATCGGCCGCCGCCAGTCTGTGACCGGTGGCTTGTTCGCTGGCTTCCGCGAGCATCGTCTGCCCGCGCACGAACTCGCGTTTGGAGGACATCGCCCGTTCCCGGGGCGTGCCGCCCGACGATTCCGAACCGAAGACCTTGTCCAGGTCGGCCTTGGAGGCGGCGCTCATGGCGAGACCCATTCCGGGTCCGACAAACCGAACAGGTTCGGGCGGTTCACGTCCTGATTGAAGCCCATCGACCAGACATGATAGCCCGATGCGGCGAAAGCGCGTTCGATCGCGGCCATTTCCTTGCCGCTCCGCAGCCGGTAGCGGCCGGAACTGCCGGTTATGGCAATCGTCGCCTCGGTCAGGAATATCAGTTCGCCGCCGGCGAAGGCGCTGCCGCCGCCTGTCAGGTTGCTGTGTTTGGCGGCGCCCGCCTCGCGTTGCGCGCCGAATTCGCAGATTTCAGGGGCATGAACAACATGCTCCCGGGTCACGGCCCAGAGCCGCTGGCCATCGGGCTTCGGGGCAAGGTCCGGTTTCTCCGCCGGTTCGGCTCCGGCACTTTCCACGGGTCCGTCCACCCAGATACGAAGTCCTTCTTCGGCGGTCATAAGGTCGGCGTCGCCGTCGTAGCGGCGCACCTCTGGATTCATCGGTCGATCCGGCTGATGGGCCTTACGATATGTCTCGAAAGCCATCGTGGTACGCGTGGTCGATACCATTCCTGATCCAGCCGCCTCCGAGTCCGGCGCACCCACGCTCGGGCTTGGCCGCATGTGTCATATTGCTGGACAATCCGCCGCAATTCAAACTTTGCCGCGGTTCCGATCGCGAAGGAATTGCGGAGCGTCAAAGACCAGCTAGCTTCCGGACCCGCGCCTACAATTTAGGATTGCAATCCCACTCAACCTATCATAGAAAAGAACATATCACGAACAACGGACCTCGCCCACATGCCAGACCCAAATCCCACCTCCATGGAACTGGCACTAAAAACCATCTGCCTCACCCTGATGGCCTACGTTCTGCCGGCAGCCGATGGCGATCCCGCCAAAGCCAGCGCCCTGATCGCCGACATGGTCCACGCCTACGCTCCGGCCGATCTGGTCGAAATGGACCTCGCCGGCCGGCTTGTCGGCTTCAGCCTCGGCGCCATGGACAGCATGCGCCTGTCCATCGCCGACCCCGACCTGCCGGCCGCCCAAATCCTGCGCCACCGCACCACCGCCGCCGGCCTCAGCCGTTCGGCGGAAA
The DNA here is from genome assembly GCA_021807975.1 of Pseudomonadota bacterium. Classification (GTDB taxonomy): domain Bacteria; phylum Pseudomonadota; class Alphaproteobacteria; order Acetobacterales; family Acetobacteraceae; genus Rhodopila. Next base: position 3,850 of record JAKBCJ010000412.1, read on the forward strand.
AATGCCGCGCCGCGCTGAACGCCCGCCGGTCAGCAGCGCAACCCGAACCTCCGGCGAAGCCCCGAACCGCCAAACCCGCCGCCGCGAAATCGCGTCCGGCCGAACCCGCCCCCGATATCGAACGTGAAAAAGCCGCAGCCCGGGCGCGGGGAACGCTGGAAAGACTCGACCGCCTGCACCTGGAATGGGCATCCGCCCCGAACGGCGTCCCTCTGCTCCCGCGTCCCGCCACCCCGGACGCCAACAAACCAACCGGCGACCCGGCCTAAAGTGAAGCCGTCAATCCCCCGTCCACCACAAGCACATGACCGGTGACATAGGACGACGCATCGGAAGCCAGAAACACCGCCGGCCCCGCCAGTTCCGAAGGCCTCCCCCACCGTCCCATCGGCGCTCGGGAGGCTATCCACTCGTTGAACTTGGCGTCCTTGTGCAGCGTATCGGT
>JAKBCJ010000043.1 GCA_021807975.1 Pseudomonadota bacterium
TACCATACCGAGGCTCTGGCGGCGGATAACCTGTCGCGCGAATACTTCGGCGACCAGGGCATGCTTGGCTACGTGCTGAACGTGCAGCGTCAGGAAATCCGTCAGGGCGTGGCGTGCGTGCGCCATCAGAACATGGCGGGGTCGGATATCGGCGATGACCACAAGGAATACTTCGCCGGCGCGGCGGCCCTGAAGGCGGGCGGTGCGCACAACACGATGAACCAGTTCAGCTAAGGACACAGGGCGAAATATCGCACCCGCGGCCGCACAGCCGCTTAGGACCGTCATGGCGGGCGCAGGCCGGCCATGACGGTTTGTGCTGTTTACGACGTTGCGCAAAGGCGGCCTGGCGATCGCCCGCGGCCGGCCGGCGGTCTATCATGCCGTCACACCGCATTGCCGGATCGCTTTGTGTGCAACCGAACCGGTTGCCCGATCGGGATGGGCTGAACCGCCATCGGACTGCATCACCTGCTCGGTCTGTCTGAACAGGCTGCCGCGGTTGTGGGGAACCCGGCCGGGCTGGAACGGGTGCCGCCAAGGCGGAATCATCGCGGATCTGAACGACCCCATCGAACACCCACGAGGGGAGGGCTTTCGAGAAGGTCGTACTCGACGCTTCTCGTTCGGCAGTCTGTGGCGGGGGAGACCTCAGGCCGGTTCATCCGTGGCGGTGCATACCCGGGCTGTTTCGGCGACGTAAGACCCGCAATGGTTCGAAGGGCACCGCTGGCGCCGGCAAACAAAGAAAAGCCGGCCACCGCACAAGGTGCGGGGCCGGCTTGCTGTGCTGGTGACGCCTACGCCGCTTTCGCGACCGCCCGCTTGGACACAACCCCGATCAGGTGCGCGCGGTATTCCGAACTGGCGTGGATGTCGCTGTTCAGGTCGTCCGGCGGCGTCACGATGCCGTCGATTGCCGCGGGGGCGAAGTTCGCTGACAGCGCCTTTTCCATCTCGGTGTGCCGGAATACGCCACCCTGGCCGGCGCCGGTGATCGCCAGACGCACGCCGGAAGCATGCTTGGCCACGAACACGCCAACGATCGCATAGCGCGAGGCCGGGTTGCGGAACTTCTCATAGGCGGATTTCTGCGGGACCGGCAGTTCGATGGAGGTAATGATCTCCCCTTGTTCCAGCGCCGTGGTGAACATGCCCTGGAAGAAGTCGTCTGCCGCGATGGAACGACGGTCAGTCTTGATGGTGCCGCCCAGCGCCAGGATCGCGCTGGGATAGCAGGCGGCGGGGTCGTTGTTGGCCAGCGAACCGCCCATGGTGCCGCGATGGCGCACGGCTTCGTCGCCGATCATCGATGCCAGATACGCGAGTCCCGGAATCTTCGCCTGGATGTCGGGGTTGGAAGCAACATCGGCGTGACGGGTCATCGCGCCGATAACGATCTTGTCACCCGCGACGGTGATGCCGGACAGCCCCAGTTTGGACAGGTCAACCACGGTGGACGGCTTGTTGAGCCGTTGCTTCAGCACCGGAATGAAGGTCTGGCCGCCGGCCAACGCCTTGGCTTCCATGTCACCGGACAGCACCTTGACCGCATCCGCCAGGCTGCCGGGCTTCTGATATGTGAAATCGTACATCTGTCTTTATCCCTCTGCCTTAGGACTATTCGGCCGCCATCCGGGGCGCGGACGCCTGGATGATCGACCAGAGTTTGGGGCCGGTTGCCGGCATGTCCAGGTGCCGCACGCCATAGTCTTTCAACGCATCCACCACGGCGTTGATCACGGCCGGGGGCGAACCGATTGCCCCGACCTCTCCGCAGCCTTTGGATCCAAGCGGATTGTGGGTACACATCGTGTTCTCGGTCGCGACCGACATGTTGGGAATGTCGTTTGCCCGTGGCATCGTGTAGTCCATGAACGACCCGGTGGTAAGCTGGCCGTCGGCGTCGTAGCCGCATCCTTCCATCAGCGCCTGACCGATGCCCTGGGCAACGCCGCCCTGAACCTGACCCTCGACGATCATTGGGTTGATGACGCGGCCTACATCGTCCACCGCTGTGAAGTTCACCATCGCGACGACTCCGGTTTCCGGGTCGATCTCGACCTCGGCGATATGGCAGCCGCCGGGGAATGTGAAGTTCTTCGGATCATAGAACGCGGTTTCGTCCAGGCCGGGTTCCAGTTCCTCGATCGGGTAGTTGTGCGGGACATACGCGGCCAACGAGATATCGGTCAGCGTCTTCGACTTGTCGGTGCCGGCGACGGTGAAGGTGTTGTTCTTGAACTCGATATCCTCGACCGAGGCTTCCATCAGGTGGGCGGCGATCTTCTTGCCCTTGGCGATGACCTTGTCCATTGCCTTCACCATGGCCGACCCGCCGACAGCCAGCGACCGGCTGCCATAGGTGCCCATGCCGAACGGAATTTTCGCTGTGTCGCCATGGACGACTTCGACCTGATCGAACGGTACACCCAGCTGATCGACGACGAGCTGTGCCAGCGTGGTTTCGTGGCCCTGGCCGTGGCTGTGCGTGCCGGTGAATACCGTGACGCTGCCGGTCGGATGGACCCGGATTTCCGCGACCTCATACAAGCCGGCGCGGGCACCGAGCGAACCGACGACCGCTGAGGGCGCGATGCCGCAGGCTTCGACGTAGGTGGAGATACCGATGCCGCGCAGCTTGCCGCGCTTCTTGGCTTCCGCCCGGCGGGCTTCGAAACCGTCCCAATCGGCGTTCTTCAGCCCGACCCGCAGGGTCGTCTGGTAGTCGCCGCTGTCGTATTGCAGCGCCACCGGCGTCTGATAGGGGAAGGCGTCGGCCGGGATGAAATTCTTGCGACGGAGTTCGACTCTATCGATGCCGGTTTCATACGCGATCACATCCACCAGGCGTTCCAGCAGATACGTCGCCTCTGGCCGCCCAGCGCCGCGATAGGCGTCCACCGGGACGGTATTGGTGAACACTGCCTTGACGTTGCAGTAAATCACCGGGGTTTTGTAAACGCCCGACAACAGGGTGGCATACAGATAGGTCGGCACCGCGGGGGCAAAGGTGGACAGGTAGGCGCCCATGTTCGCCAGCGTGGTGATCCGCAGGCCCAGGAAGTGGCCTTCCTGGTCGATCGCCATTTCGGCGGTGCTGACATGGTCGCGGCCATGCGCGTCCGACATGAAGCTTTCGCTGCGGTCGGCGGTCCACTTCACCGGACGGCGCAGCTTGCCGGCGGCCCAGGTGACGATCGCTTCTTCCGCGTAGTGATAAATCTTCGACCCGAAGCCGCCGCCCACGTCGGGCGCGAAAACCCGCAGCTTGTTTTCCGGGATGTGCAGCACGAAGGCGCCCATCAGCAGCCGGATCACATGCGGGTTCTGGCTGGTGGTGTAGAGGGTAAACTCGCCGGAGGAGGTGTCGTAATCGCCCAGCGCGACCCGCGGCTCCATCGCGTTCGGGATCAGCCGGTTGTTGGTCAGCTCCAGCTTCACGACCTTATGGGCGCTGGCGAAGACGCCGTCGATCACGGCTTTGTCGCCGATCGCCCAATCGTAGCAGATGTTGCCGGCAACGCCGTCATGCACCTCGACCGCGCCGGGCTTCACGGCGTCGGTCAGATGGGCGACGGCCGGCAAGTCAGTATAGTCGATCTCCAGCAATTCAGCGGCGTTGCGGGCTTCCTGCTTCGACGTGGCGATCACCACGGCGACCGGATCGCCGACATGGCGCACCTTACCGATCGCGATCGCCGGATGGGCCGGTTCGGCCATGGGCGAGCCGTCCTGATTGTGGATCTGCCACCCGCAGGGAATGCCGCCGACGCCGTCGGCCGCCATATCGTCGCCTACGAACACCTTCACCACCCCCGGCGCGGCGGACGCGGCGGCGATATTGATGCCGTTGATCTTCGCGTGCGCCCGGTCGGCGCGTTTGATCACCGCGTAAAGCTGGCCGGGGCGGTTGATATCGTCGGTGTAGTTACCCTTGCCGCTGAGAAAGCGGACATCTTCCTTGCGGCGAACGGATGCGCCGATTCCCTCGAAACCCATGGTGAGTCCTCCCTGTGCCCGCGGCGCTTATTCGGCCGCGTTGGCGTGCATCAGCGGGTGAGCGGCGGCGATCGCCTTCACGATGTTATGGTAACCAGTGCAGCGGCAGAGATTACCCTCCAGGCCCTCGCGGATTTCTTTTTCCGTCAGGCCGGCGGGATGCGACTGCACGAGGTCGATGGCGGTCATCACCATGCCAGGGGTACAGAAACCGCATTGCAGGGCGTGATGCTCCCGGAACATTTCCTGCATCGGGTGCAGTGTGCCGTCGGCGGCGGCGAGGCCTTCGATCGTGGTGATGTTCGCGCCGTCGGCCTGAAGCGCCAACTGGGTGCAGGACTTCACGGAAATGCCATCCACATGGACGACACAGGCGCCGCACTGGCTGGTATCGCAGCCGACATGGGTGCCGGTGAGACCGAGCTTTTCACGCAGCAGTTCGACAAGCAGGGTGCGTCCTTCGACTTCTACCGTGTGTTGCTTGCCGTTAACCGTCAGGGTTACCTGAGGCATCGCGCTCCCTTTCGTGGTGTCACTGTTACAGGTCGGTCCGCCAGGGGCGTTCGGCCAAAGATGGCCGGTGCCCAAGGACGATCCCGTTGGGCGGAGTTTGGTCGTTTCAGCCATGCGCGGTCAAGCGGGGTCTCGCGCTTTCCGCCCGCGGTCCCAGCGTGCCGGCGGCGCGGCGGTCATGCCGCGGATCACATCCAATATTGCCAGATCCGGGCCTGCCATTCCTGCTCGCGTTCCGACAGCGGCCGGTCTTTCCATGCCGCCAGATTGATCCTGGTTGCGACGGCCATGTAACGTCGCAGCAGGCTCTCGACCTGCGTGGCGGTGTCGTGGCCCAGGATGACGGCATCGACCTCGTTATTGAACACCACGCTGCGCCGGTCCAGGTTGGACGATCCGACCGCCGTCCAGGTATCGTCCACCACCGCCAGCTTGGCGTGCATCACGGCGTCGCGCATTTCGTAGATTTTCACCCCAGCCTCCAGCAGATCGCCATAGGCGGCCCTGGCGGCGAACACGGCGCTTTGCACATCGCTGAATGCCGGTACCACGATTCGCACGTCCCGTCCGGCCCGGGCGATCTCCGCCAGTTCCTTCCGTTCGTCGTGCGGCGGGATGAAATACCCGCTGCACAGCCAGACGCGGCGCCGGGCACTCTTTATCGCGGTCATCAAAGAGGCATAATACAGCGGGCGGCGGTTACCCGGCGAACTGCCGATCACCCGGATGGTCTGCACGCCGACGCGCGGCAGGGCCGGAAAGTAATCGGCCTGGTCGGGGGCGGGGCCCCGTTGTTCATGCCAGGTTCCAAAAAAGAGTTGCTGCAATTCGGCCACGGCGGGGCCTTCGATGCGCACGGCGGTGTCGCGCCAATAGGCATTGCGGGTGTTGCCGTCGGCCGGGATACCCGCGCTGGGCGGATTGTCGTATGCCAGATCCAGGTTGACGCCGCCGGTAAAGCCGATGCGGCCGTCGATGACCGTAATCTTCCGATGGTCGCGATCGTTGGGCGACCAGCCGACGCGAGTCTGGAATGGGTCCGTCGGATTGAATTCGATGACTTGTGCGCCGGCCTGGCGCAAGCTCTGGAAAAACGCCTCGGGCGTGTCGCGCGACCCGAAGGCGTCGTAAATCATGTTGATCTTCACGCCCGCGCGCAGACGATCCAACAGCAGGTCCGACAGATGCACGCCGTTGGATTGGACGTTGGCCAGAATGAAGTATTCCAGGTTGATGCTGCTGCGTGCCCTGGCGATCGCCTTAAAAATGGCCGCGAACGTGTCGGTGCCGCTGGTCAGCAGGGTAACCTTGTTGCCGAATATAATCGGGCTGTCCGACAGCCCGCGCTGCACCTCGTATTGTTGCTCCAGCGCGTCGCCATCGGCGGCGGCTTGCGGCCGCCCTTTGGATTTATACCCCGGGAGGCCAATGTCCCCGGGGGTGATGCCGTCAATCGCCGGGACGTCGGCGCATCGGCTGAGCAGTCCGGCCGCCGCGAACCCTGCCAGGGCGCGGCGGCCGAATGGCCGCATCGGCGATTGAGCCAAACGTGCCTCCGATGGATGTGTCTCGGATACATATAGCGGCGGCGGCATCCGTCCAGCCGTTCGGCCAACAATTGCGTGTCAACAACGGATCGGCAGCCGCCGGGGCTAGCGGCCCTTGAACACCGGCTTGCGCTTTTCCTTGAACGACAGCGTGGCTTCCTTGAAGTCTTCGCTGTTCTCCGCCTCCCGCTGCATCGCATCCATGCGGGCGTCGTCGCGCTGGTCGCGTTCCAGGCCCAACTGATTGATGAAATATTTCGACGCCTTGATCGACAGCGGCGCATTCGCCGCCAGGGTTTCGGCATAGGCGATGGTCGCTGCCTCCAGGTCCTCGGCATCGACTACGCGGTTGATCAGGCCGACGCGCAGGGCTTCGTCCGCCTTCAGGCGCCGGGCGGAGAACATGATGTCCTTTGCAACGCTGGGGCCGACCAGATCGACCAGCAGCTTCAGTCCGGACGGCGCATAGGCGATGCCGCGCACCGCCGCCGGCACGCTGAACTGCGAATCGGTGGAGGCGAACCTGAGGTCCGCGTTCAGCGCCATGCCCAGCCCGCCGCCTAGGCAATAGCCATAGATCATCGCGATCAGCGGCATATCCAAATTCAGCAGTTTACGACTGAGCTTTTCGGGCGCCTCACGGGCCAGCCGAGCGGTTTCGGCGTCGGCGCGGGTTTTGTCGAAGCTGGAGATGTCGGCGCCGGAAATGAACGCCTTGCGTCCGCTGCCGCGCATGACGACGACCTTGATGGCGGGATCGGCCTCATACGCCTCGATCACCGTCAGCGCGTCTTCGTACATGCCCGGCGACAGGGCGTTCATCTTTGTCGGGTTGTCCCAGATCAGCCAGCCGATGGGCCCGGTCGTTTCAGCGCCCACCAATCCCGATGTCAGGTTCATTGCCGTGATGCCTTGTAATGCCTGCTGCGTGGATACGGCGGGACGGCCCCGGGTTCAATGCTTCGGGGCATAGGGGCGCACCGCTTCCAGCAGCCGTTCGGTGGCCGCAAGGCGCGGAACTCCGCCATCTGTTGCCGGTGGAACGACGGTCACGCCCCATTCCGGCAGCCTCGCCAGCGACGCCCGGGCGATCGGGTGATCCCGCAGCGGCTGGTTCAACGAAGGTCCGACGATGACGGGCGTACCGCGCCCCACTGCCTCTGCCGCGACGGACAGCGCCAGCGTATCGGCGATGCCTTGCGCGAATTTGTTCAGCGAATTGAAGCTGCACGGCGCGAACAGCACCACGCCATGCGGCGGGCGAGGGAGGATGGCCGCATCGAAGTAGGATTCAACGACCCTGACGCCCTGAACCGCCGCAAGGTCGCGCGGCGCGATCACCCGGGAGGCATGCGGCGTCGGGATCGCGATAACGGTTTGAAACCCCAGCCGAACCAGTCCGTGCAGGATATCGGGGCAGCGCGCCGCCGTAGCGGTGCCGCTGAGGATCAGATACGCGACATCGAACCGTTCTTGCATGACGTTGTCTCCGATCCGCGCGTATTGCACGACCTTTGCGGTGGAGACACCACCCGGGCGGCGCGGCCGCCGTTCAGCCGATGGGGTCGGGTTCGGCCTGGTCGAATTCGTTCGGCGGCGAGAGGAAAATCTCCAGCTTGGCCGCGTTAATGCTGCTTAGATCGATATTGGCAACGCTACAGGTGAACTCGGCGCCGACAAGGTCGCTGATCGCCTTGCTGATGGCTTGTTCGATGGCGGCAATGGAGGCGCTTTTCAGTTCATCGTAGAACATATGTGTTTCCCCTGGCGGCGTGGGTGCGGCGATTCGCAACATTTTCGTTTGTATCACATGATCGGTGGGATCGGGCTATGGGTTTGCGGTACAACGCAGCCGCCGGACTTCCGGCGGGCGTTCCGACGTGGCGGGCCGATGCAAAATCATCGCTGACAATCATTGCGAACAACCGCGGGACCCGTGCCGAGGCTTCGACGTTCATCCCTGATCGCCTGGCGCCGCTGTCTCCGGCGCCGGCGTCTTGTCGCGATACTTGCACCACGCGGCGGCGATGCAGCGCCAGCACTCTGGCTTCCGAGCCTTGCAGACGTAGCGGCCGTGGAGGATGAGCCAGTGGTGGGAGTCGCGCAGGCGGTCGGCGGGAATTCGCTTCAGCAGGCTGTCCTCGACCTCCCGCGGGGTTTTTCCGGGGGCCAGGCCGGTGCGGTTGCCCAGGCGGAAGATGTGGGTATCGACCGCCATCGTGCTTTCGCCGAAGGCGACGTTCAGCACCACGTTAGCGGTTTTGCGGCCGACGCCGGGAAGCGCTTCCAGCGCCTGGCGGTCGCGGGGCACCTGGCCGGCGTGCTTGTCCTCCAGCGCCTGACACAATGCCACGACGTTGCGGGCCTTGGTCTGCCAAAGGCCGATGGTGCGGATGTGGGAGGCGACGCCCTCGACACCCAGGGCGATCATGGCCTTGGGGGTTGGGGCGACCTGGAACAGCGTCTTGGTCGCCTTGTTGACGGATATGTCGGTGGCCTGGGCCGACAGCACCACCGCGACAAGCAGGGTGAACGGGTCGGTGAAGTTCAGTTCGGTTTCCGGGGCCGGGTTGTGGCTGGCCAGGGCCTCGATGAAGCCCCTGACCTCGGTCTTTGTCATGGCGGGCGTCTTCTTGGGGGCGGGCGGCATCGGGTCAGCCTTGAAGGGCGCGGCTGGCGGCTGTCAGCAGGCGGGCGAAGCGTTCGGCCCAGGCTTGCTGGCCCGTCGGGTCGGCGATCAGGTCCTGGCGGATTTCGATTTCCAGATGCCGCAGGCCACGCTTCACGGCGTGGGTGGGGACGCTGTAATCGCTTTCCGGGGTCAGCGCGTAGGGGGCGTTTTCGCCCACGGTCAGGTCGCCTTCGCCGCGCAGCAGGTCGATCATGATCCTTGCGAGCGCCACGTCCTGGTCGAACAGGATACCCACCTGCATCGGGCGGGATTCGCCTTTGAAAACCGGGGTGAAGCTGTGCATGGCAACCAGGATCGTGGGGCGGCCGGCGCGCTGGTCCAGCAGCGCGGCGATGCGGTCATGGTACGGGGTGAAGATCGCCTGCACGCGCTGGTTCCGGTCGGCCGCTGTCAGTCCGGTATTGCCCGGGATCGGGGTGTATTCGCTGACTTCCGGCATGGCGCTGGGCCAATTCGGGTTGCGATTGCAGTCGATGACCAGGCGGGAATAGGTCTGCAGCACCGCCGTGGCACCCAGCAGAGCGGACAGATGTTCGGTGACGCCGGCAATCCCGATGTCCCGCGCGATGTGCCGCTGACGCTCGGACTCCGGCACGCCGAGGTCGCCCAGGGCTTTTGGAATGACCTCTCCGGCGTGGTCGGCGGTCAGGAAAATGTCCGACGGTGCGGATGGGCGCAGCACGCGGACAGGGGAGGGGTCTTGGGCGGTCAGCAGCATCGTGGTCCCTGTTGCAGGCGGCGCACAATGCGCTATCGTCCCATTATGGACAAGGAAACCAAGCGGGCGCACCACGATCTGGGCGGCGTCAGCAAATTCATGTGCGAGCCGGTGGATATCGAGCCGCATGGCCTGACGGCGTTCGACCGGGAGGTCGATGCGCTGCGCCAGATGCTGGCGGCGAAGAAGCTGATGACGGTGGATGAACTGCGGCGCGGGATCGAGGCGATCCCCGAGGCGGAGTATCACCGGCTGAGCTATTACCGCCGCTGGATCCGCTCGATCGCCGATAACCTGATGGTGCATGGGGTTATCACGGAAACCGAGCTTCGCGCGGAACTGGAGGGCCGGTAGATGTTCAGCGCGGGGGAAACGGTTCGGGTGAAGGACGAATGGCCGGAGGCGAGTGGCCCGGTGCATATCCGGACCCCTTGGTATGTCCGGGGTCTGGAGGGCGAGGTCGTCCGTTGTCTGGGCGAGTTCGCCAACCCGGAGGATCTTGCGTTCGCGCGTCCGGCGGAGAAGCGTCCGCTGTACCATGTGCGGTTCCGCAAGGGTGCAATCTGGCCCGAGGCGAAGGCCGATGATGAGTTGCTGGTTGAGATTTTCGGGCACTGGCTGGAGCCGGCGGCAGGGGAGCGTCAATGACCATCCTTGAGGCGGACAGCGAGCGTTTGCTGACGGCGGTGCGGTCCTTGCTGGAGCGCAAGGGGATCGTTTCGACAGCCGAGGTCATGGAGCGCATGGCGATAACCGATGCGGCGAGCCCGGGGCAGGGTGCGCGCATGGTCGCCAAGGCGTGGGTCGATCCGGCCTATCGTGCGCGCATGCTGGAAGACGGGACCAAGGCGGCCGAAGAATTGGGCATCGTGATGCGGGGGATGCCTCCGTTGGGTGTGCTGGAAAGCACGGCCGAGGTGCATAACCTGGTGGTTTGCACGCTGTGCAGTTGCTATCCGCGCGCGGTGCTAGGGTATCCGCCGTTTTGGTACAAATCCGCATCGTTCCGGGCGCGGGCAATTCGCGATCCGCGGGAGCTGTTGGCTTCGGAATGGAAGACGGTGGTGCCCGACGACGTGAAGGTAAGGGTCGTGGATTCGACGGCGGATTACCGCTGGATGGTGCTTCCGGTGCGGCCGGCGGGAACCGATGGCTGGGATGAGGATCGGCTGGCCGGTATCGTACGGGAAGGGGATATGATCGGGGTGACGGTTCCGGCGGTCTGACATTGTCGTCAGACTGAAACCGGTCGCGCATCGGGCCGTTTGTCTGGTTCCACAGACAAGAGATTCCGATGCCGATGTCCCTACGAACCGCCGCTTTTGCCTTGATGCTGGTTGGACTGGCCGCCTGTCACCAGGAAGGCCCTGCCGAACGCGCTGGCAAGAGCCTGGATAATGCCGGGCAATCGGTATCGGATGCGCTGAACCCGCCGCAGGGGCCGGCCCAGTCGGCTGGACGCAAGGTCGATCGCGCGCTGGGTAATTAGGGCGTCTGGGCAGGGTTTGGGTCGGGGTGTAGGGCAGGTCGCTTTGCGCCCGCCGCCCACGATGAGGATGTGCACCCCACCGCCGCCTTCTACCCCTGGTGGCCTTGAGGCAACTAATTCGATCATCCCGGAACTGGATGTTCAGCGCAGCTTTTTTTCGGCATCTTCGCGCCCATGATGGTCGCGAGGGCGCTCGAGGCAGTTCCTTTGAAGCAGATACCGTCTTCGTCGTCTAACTCGGCCGCATTTGGTGGATTTATGTCGGACCGCTTCCGGATGGAACTGGTCAAAATCAGAGATTTACCCCAGTGGTGTCGGCGTCTACTGCACCGCGCCCGCGCCTGCTGGTGTTCGACACGATGGCATAGGTAGTCGTCCGTCGGTGCGCTATATTGAGTGCGACACTGGGAACCGCTGGGATGATCTTTACCGCATATCTGGACGAAAGCGGGACGCACGATGGCTCAAATGCGACCATCATGGGCGGCTTCATGGGTGCCTTTCGTGAAGAAGTCATCCTCGCAAGACGGTTGAGGGCGTTGCAGTACCATTATGGGTTCACGATCTTCCATGCTACCGAATTCAAGAACCGAAAGGGAGACTTCCAGGGATGGAGTAATGAGAGGGGGTTGGCCCTGATCCAAGACATGACCGACATGGTAGCAACGTCGCTTTCGTCGGTCGTGATCGCCACGTTGCCCAACGATAGATATCGTGCGGAATATCGGAACGCTTCACGGCCGAGAAAAGTGACGCTTGATTCGAGTTACGGGCTGTGTTTTCGGATGTGTCTCGTGCATTTCCTCGAGGAAATGGAGAAGCGGGCGCCGGTCAAGAAGTATGGCAGCAAGTTGAATGTCATCCTCGAACACGGACACTCGAACGCAGGCGACGCGATGCGTATCTTCGAGGAAACGCGCCAGAATACGATGGCGCTTCATGGTGTGGACCCATTGGGCACGATCACGACTGAAACTAAGAAGTCGTGTGCAAAACTGATGGTAGCGGATTTCCTGGCATACACCGGCTACATGACTGATGTTCAGGAACGCGCGGGTGTCGTCATTGAATTGGGGAGAGAGGATCGAGTTCCGAGCAAGGCGAGCTTTACAAAGCTGGAATTTGATCCAGGTGTTCTGGAGGGTTTGTCAGATCACTTTGGTGGATTACGCTCTATGCGGCGAAAAGCGAAGGGAAAGGCGTCAGCAAGGGAACGCCAACCGCAATCCGAGGCAGACGGAAGCGAACCGGGCAACTAGCCCCGCTGAGAGCCGCTCAGAGGGATGGCGAATCCACGTTGCGCCGGCTCAAAGAGCCGTGATCGCCGCGATACATCCGTTCTCTATCCTGGCGGCTAGAGCCCACTGGTTTCTGTAGAGCCGCAAGCATTTCATCTGCAGCGCGAAGGTCGGATTGTACACTTGCCCGGCGAGCGGCGACATCGGCGAGCAGGGTTTCGTTTGCCATTAGCAGCACCAGTTTCAGCTCGTTAGTCGATGATAGTTCATGTATTTTCGTCCTAAACAGCGAATCGCTTTATTTTAGGACGCCGCCGTTACTAGCTAGCGCCTAACGATGGGCGGTAATATCGCCCAGCAGCTGCTCAGCGACGAATCTACAGGAGCCGACGTCTATTCGTTCTCCTTGCGTCCGAGCATGATATGGGTTGCCAGGTCGGTGGCAGTGGATTCCGTAACGCGGTAGCCAAGTGCAGGGAGGTCCAAGCCCTCGAACATCGCCTCGCCTCGTCCGAGCAGGACAGGGGAGAGCGCAAGATGCACTTCATCGATCAAACCGGCCTGCAAGTACTGGCGAACGGTCGAGACGCCACCTCCGATCTTGACGTCACGCGCTCCCGCGGCCTCGCGTGCGCGGTCGAGCGCGGCGTGGATCCCGTCCGTGACGAAGTGGAAGGTGGTGCCGCCTTCCATTATGATCGGCTCGCGCGCGTGGTGCGTCAGAATAAACGTCGGGGCGTGATAGGGCGGATTGTCCCCCCACCAGCCCTTCCAGCTATCGTCCGGCCATGTCCCGCGCACCGGACCGAACATGTTCCGGCCAAGAATGAAGGCACCGAAGCCGTCCATCGAGCGGTGGGCAAAGGTCTCGTCAACGCCCTCTGAGCCTCCACCCTGGCCGAACATGGCCTTAAAGGTCTTGGTTCCGAAGAACCAGTTGTGAAGCTCTTTCCCGCGCTTTCCTAAAGGATCCTGAAGGCTCTGTTCCGGTCCCGCGCCGAACCCATCCAGGGACACCGCAAATCCCGCGACTTTAACACGTCCCATCCTGGCCTCCCCGGCTGCTTGCGATATGCTGCCTCGTTGAACTTGTGCCTGCAATCGGGAAGCACTCACGCGGCGTTGAACGCCGGGCTTCGGCTAAGGACGCTCCCGCTGCGCGGGAGGGGGTTCGTTCTTTGATCAATCCAAGCCGAAAGGCGAATGTCCGGTTCAAGTCCATGGCGGAACGGACGCAGACGGATCCTCGCCAAAACGTGCGGTCTGCTTACTAGCGCCAAGATAACATCCGTGAAAAGCGGTCAAAATCTGTGTGCTCCGGGCACGCGGAGCCGCGAACCAGCCCGCCGGACTTGCCGCCTGTGCGTCCCCGGATAACACTCCATCCCCGGACGGAAAAAGGCCAGGACGCAGGTGAGCAACCATATTCTACAGAGTTTCTTTTGGCCCGAATCAATCGCGGTTCTGGGCGCCTCGCCCGATCTGCACAAGATACGCGGGCGGTTGCTGCATCAGTTGCGGGAGAACGGGTTTCCAGGCCGGATATTGCCGATCAACCCAAGCTACCAGCAGATCGACGGGCTGACATGCTATCCATCGATCGGGGCGGTTTCGGGCGGTGTCGATCTGGCGCTGATCGCGATCCCCGCCGCCGGGGTTGCCGCCGCCGTCGAGGAATGTGCCAAAGCGGGCGTGAAGAATACGCTGATCATTTCTTCGGGTTTCGCGGAGGAAGGCGGGGCGGCCGGCGATATGCAGGCGGAATTGCTCGCGGTGACGCAACGTACCGGAATCCGGGCGTGCGGGCCGAATTGCGAAGGCTATTACAACGCGCTGGGGCGGGTGGCGACGACGTTCAGCCCCACCGTCGAAACGAAAGAGGATGACAGCCGCACACTCGTCTCCCCGAAGCGGGTCGGGGTGATCGCGCAGTCGGGCGGGATCGGGTTCGCGCTGTTCAATCGCGGCAAGGCCGCGGGGCTGGGCTTCAGCTACGTGATCTCCACCGGCAACGAGGCCGATCTGGGGATGGCCGATTTCCTGGATTACATGGTGGAAGACCCGCACACCCATGCGGTGATGCTGTTTTGCGAGGCCGTCCGTAACGGACCCGGATTCATCGCCGCGCTGGAAAAGGCTCGAAACCTTGGCAAACCAGTCATCGCGATCAAGGTGGGCCGTTCCGATGCCGGCACCCGCGCGACCGCGTCGCACACCGCATCCTTGTCAGGGTCTTATGTTGCCTATCGGGCGATTTTCGAACGTTACGGTGTCATCGAGGCGGAGGATGCCGACGAGGCGGTTGCCATCGCCGGGATGGTGCTGACCTGTCCACTGCCGAAGGGGCGGCGAACCGGGATCATTACGGTTTCCGGCGGCGGTGGCGCGTGGATGGCCGATACGCTGTCGGCGCACGGGCTGATCGTTCCGAACCTGTCGGCCGAATCCCAGGCGGCGCTGCGGCCGCTGATGCCGTCTTATGGCGCCTCGGCCAATCCAGTCGATGTGACGGCGCAGGGATCGAATACCGGGCCGGCGATGATGACGGTGATGGAACATCTCGCCGGATCGGATGAGATCGACATGATCGTGCTGGTGACCTCGCTGGCCAGCGAAACCCGCGTGTCGCTGGATGCCGATCGGGTGCGCGCGGTGGCTGAAAGCTGCGGCAAGCCGATGACGGTATGGAGCTACACGCTGCCCTCGGCGTTCGGGCGGATTTCTGCCGCGGGCTGCGGGTTGTTCGTGGACAGCAATCTGCGGAACGTCGGTGCCGCACTGGGTAAGTTGGCCGGCTACGCGGAGGCCCGGCAGCGCGCGTTGCCGGAGGCGTTCTCGCCGGTTTCCGGGCAGTTGTATCCCGGCCTGCCGGCGGTGGTGCCGGAGTATCTGGCCAAGCAGGTGCTGGCGGCGTGGCTGCCGGATACCCGCGAGATATTGGCAGGGTCGGCGGAGGAAGCGGCCGATGCGGCGGAACGCCTGGGCTTTCCGGTGGTGTTGAAGGTGCAATCGCCGGACTTGCCGCACAAGACCGAAGCGGGCGGCGTGCGGTTGAACCTGGGAAGCCGCCTGGCGGTGACGGATGCCTATACTTCTATGTTGGCGGATGTCGGGCGCCATGCGCCGGATGCCGGGATCGACGGCGTGCTGGTGCAGCGGATGGCGCCGAAAGGCCACGAACTGGTGATCGGCATGGTCGATGATCCGACCTTCGGGCCGATCATGATGCTGGGCTTTGGCGGCGTCACGGTAGAGCTGTTCGGCGACGTGGCGCACGCGCCGGCGCCGGTCGATGAGGCCGAGGCCACACGGATGATCCTGTCGCTGAAATCGGCCCGTCTGCTTACCGGATTTCGCGGCGCCCGGGCGATCGATCTGGCCCCCATCGCCAGGCTGGTTGCGGCGTTATCCCGGGCGGCACTGACGTTGCGGGGGCAGGTGAGGGAGTTCGAGTTGAACCCGGTGATCGTGCATGAAGATGGCTCCGGCCTGACCGTCGCCGATGCGTTGTTGCTGATGAAACCGTAAGGAGGTTGCGGTGGTGTCGATCCAGCCTGCGGGCGCTGTTTGGGGTGCCACCGTCTCGGGCATCGATCCGGCTCAGCCGATTCCGCTATACTCATCACTGGAATGGAAACGATCTGCTGATCGTTTTTTTGTAAGAAGGGACAAATCTAATGGGCAAGCTGACTGGTAAAGTCGCTATCGTTACGGGTGCAAGTCGCGGAATCGGCCAGCAGATCGCCGAACTGTTCGCGTCGGAGGGGGCAAAGGTGGTGTGCGCGGCCCGCACGCTGAATGAGGGCGAGCACAAGATGCTGGAAGGGTCTTTGTCCCGCACTGTGGATGCCATCAAGGCCGCGGGCGGCGAGGCTACGGCCGTGACCGCCGACGTTTCGGTCGAGTCCGAATGTCTTTCGCTGGTCGAATCCGCCAGGGCGGCTTACGGACCGATCGATATTCTGGTGAACAACGCAGCGCTGAACTACTATTTGCCGACGGACACCTATCCGACGAACCGCTGGGTACGGTGCTTTGCGATCAACGTACATGCGCCTTTCATCCTGTCAAAGGCGGTGCTGACCGACATGATTCCCCGGCGCTCGGGCGCCATCGTCAATATCAGCTCCGGCGCGGCGATTGGCCCCGGGCGGGGGCCGTACGAGGACCAGACCGTGCGTGGCGGCGTGATGTATGGCGCCAGCAAGGCGGCTTTGGAACGGTTTACCCAGGGGCTGGCGCAGGAGGTTTCCCAGTATCAGGGCATTGCGGTTACCGCGGTCTCACCGTCTCAGGTGGTGCCGACGCCGGGCACGATCCACCATAAGCTGGTTACGGGGATCGGCGACCCGAAGGGGGAGCATCCGATGCTGATGGCCAGGGCGGCGTTGCTGCTGGCGAGCGAGGCGCCGTTGAAGGTGAACGGGCGGGTGACCTACAGCCAGCAGATACTGAAGGAATTCGGCTGGATCCAGGAGGCGACGGGCAGGGGCGTTACTATCCGCGGGTCTGGCTATTCTCTGATTTAGCTTCGACAGTCCTTGCCGCTGGGTGCCGCGGCGGCAAGGACCATTGCCATAGCTTTACGCGATCAGGTGGCCGCCCTTGGCGCCGACATAGCCGACGACGGACAGGCTGCCGATCGTGTCGCCGATGTGCATCGCCTGGCTGCCGCTGGTGTTATAGGCCATGGTCTGCACTGGTGCCGCGCCTTGCAGGAACGCCTGCTGACTGGAGAACACGGCCGCATAGATGTCCGAGCCGGCAATGCTGGAGAAGTGGCCCCCGGCGATCGCGGTGTTGGTCAGCACGTTGGTGGTGGCATCGGCGAAGATTTTCTCCCCGCTGGTGACTTCGCCCCGGAAGTAGATCGCGGCGCCGGAGGCATACGGGTTGGCGTTGTTGCTGATTTCCATGAACGCCATGCTGGCGCCGTTGGTGCCGGTGACGGATGCAAGACCGGCCTGGACCTGTTTGAGGGACACGGTGTTGCCGGGTTTGTATGTGAACTCCAGCGTTTGGGCGGTGCCATAGGTGGCCGACAGGCTGCCGGTGGGTGCGGTGCCGCCGACGCTGACGTTGCTGTTACAGCCGAGCACCTGGACTTCCTTGGTGTCGGTCGCGGTGACGGTGGCACCGGTGGAGGTCACAGTGCAGGACGTTCCGCAGGTGTTGGTGTCCTCTTGGGTTCGGGTGATGCTGGCGGAGTTGCCGCAATTTCTTGCGGTGTACTGTTTGACCGGGGCGCCGGCACTTTCGGTGTGGTTCCCGTCGGTCGGCAGGTTGTCGCAGGATTTGACCCCGATGGCGTTGTAGTTGGTGTTACCGTTGGACTTGTGTTTGTCGAAGTTTTTGAAGCCCGTGCAGGAGCCGTCCCATTTCAGGGTGGAGGCGCCGCAGTTGTTGGTGCTGCCGCCGATCGACCACGTAACGTGCCCGTTTGTCAGATCGGTGCCGGAGGGAATCTTTGTGGGGCATCCGGTGAGGAAAACGTTACCGGGCGCGCTGTTGGCCGGCAGGGTGGTGACCCACCGTTTGGTGGAGGCGTCGAAAACCGTGGTTGCGGTTTTGCAGGCGCTGGAGAATTTGACCTCGGCATCCGGGCACTTGACTGTGATCGGCTTGCCCGAACCTTCGATGGTGCAGGTTACGTTGGTAAAGTTATAGGTTGCGCCGTCCCTGCAGGACGTTGGTTTGAAAGTGGAGTGCAGCCAGGCCGTGCAGCCGCTGCTGAGGTCAGAGCCGGATACGGTCTTGGTGGCACAGCTTGTGCCGGTGACCACTTGGGCTGTGACCGTGACCGTATCGGCGGCTCCCGCGATATTGGTGGTGGTCGGCGTTGGCGAACCACCATGGCCGCAGGAACCTGTGCTGCCGTCGCTGCTGTCGCCAGATTTGCTTCCGCCGCCGCAGGTGTTGTTGCTGTTGTCGCCGGAATTGCTGCCGCTGCCACAGTTACTGCTGCTGTCGCCGGAGTTGCTGCCGCCGCCCCAGCTGTTGTTGCTGCCGTCGCCGGAGTTGCTGCCGC
>JAKBCJ010000413.1 GCA_021807975.1 Pseudomonadota bacterium
TCTGGAGTTTCACTACACGCCCAAACACGCCAGTTGGCTGAACATGGTGGAGATCGAAATCGGCGTGTTGCGTGGTCAATGTCTCGACCGCCGCATCGGCGAGCGTGATGTCCTGGTCTCCGAGATCGCGGCATGGCAGCGGCAGCGCAACGCATCCGGTGCGCGCATCAAATGGCGGTTCACCACCGAGAAAGCCCGCACCAAACTGGCGTGCGCCTATCCGGAGGTCGGCAAAGAGTCGAAATTATTGTGACGAGGTACCAGCCGACGAATTGCAAGAACTAGGCACAAGCTCGGCGGAACTCGCCCGCCAGCCCGCGGTGCCGGTGAACCGCATCACCCAAATCATAAACGGCCAGCGCGCCATCACCGCCGAGACAGCCCTGCGTCTCGGCCACCGGTTCGATACCGGCCCACAGGTTTGGCTTAGCCTTCAACAGCTTTACGAACCGCGGCGCGTTCGGGAAACGGCCGGGGTAGCGATCGGCCACCAGCCGACAAGGCCCGTCAGCCCCCCCTCAACCCTCCACTACATCGGGTTCTCGCCATCCAGCCAGCTCGGGTTCGACGACGGTTCCAGCTTAGACCTTGTATCGTAATGCGGTTGGATCGGCGCCCAAACCACAACCGGCATATTGAAAATGGTGAAAACCCGCCGAGGCTGCCGATTGGGCAGGGGGGCAAGTGTCGTCGTGTCCGGTGCCGTCATCGTCTGGCCCGCTGTCGTGCCCGAACCAGTCGCGGGCGCTTGCTGCGCCAAAGCCGGCGCCGCAGCCAACAGCGCGGCCATTCCAATTATGATACAGACTTGCTTCATCGCTGCACTCCTTCACCACATACATGCGGCGGGGACCGTCAAATATCGCCATCCCACACTATAATATGGCGCGGCGAACGCCTGACCGGTAGCGGGATCACACATAATATTCATGTTAAAGTGCCACATCCGCATCTACGGAAGATCCGCCGCGCACCAAGAACGTGCTTGACGCACCCTTATGCTATGGGCAATAATTCCCACAGATGAAGCCGCCGAACAAACCCAACTGACCCAAAAATAGAATTGAAGGCCATAAAACAGACAATGGACCCGTTTTCAGGTCTTTGAGACCAACCTGAACCCATCAAATGCATCGCAGACCAGCGAATCGAAAACGGGCTCCGCAGCCCAATCTGGAACCACTCAGACATTGGATACGCAAGCCGTTCGCCAACGCCGGACAGCCTCCGACGCGCCCGCCGAAGATGACGATACCCAGCAGCCATCCATCCCGTCAGGCGTCCGCGGGCCAACGGTCACCGGTCAACAGACATCAGGATCGGCGCGGCTTTGCGGCCGGCCGCTCTGTCACGAAAATTCCGTGTCCGCCGGAAACCCCGAACGGGCCGGGTCGTGCGCGTCCGCCGCCGCGCAACATCCGCATGAACCGGCCGAATGGCGCGAAAATCGCGCTGTAAACGACGTTCCCGGTCTCCTCTCAACACGGTACCGGCCTGCCAGCCAACCCCGCCGCAGTGCCATTGGACGTCCGATGGGGTATGTGCCGTTTATCCACCGATGCTCCGCGGGGTCATGAACCGCCGAACCTGGGGCTATGGCGTTGCGTCGGCAGGCCCGTTGAACTGGCCAGAATTCCTTATGATCCAACGCGTCTGGAATCCTGAAAAATCGCTTGCCATCAGGCCCCGATCCGATTCTCCTCGCCGCATGAGCCGCCCTCCCGTACTTGACCCGGAATTACCACGCCACCGGATCAAACCGCATTTCGCCCGCGCCGGTCAGCCGCGTCTCACTTGCAAAAAATGGTGCCCGGCCTCCCGGGATTTCAATGGCCCGACGCCGGCCGTCCCGCGCGGCGGTGTGACCCGGGTTCAGGCATAACCGCGGTGCCGTTCAGTTTCGCCATCCCGATCGTCCGTTACGCGACCGCGCTGCTGTTAGCGGCGTTTGTGGTTATTTGCCTGTTCTTTTACCCGCTGCCGCCATGGCCTCTCGCAATCGGCCTCCTCGTCTACTCCGGTTTACTTCTGTACCGGCCGGCCTGGTTTCTGTTTGCGGTGCCCTTCGCGGTGCCGGTGCTGGATGGTCGCCTGTGGACCGGTTGGTCCATGATCGGGGAGGCCGATCTGTTCGTTGCGACGACAGTCGCCGTTCTGCTTGTGCGGGAGTGTCCGACCAGGCGCGACTTCAAACTGCAAGGCCTGCCCGGTGCCGTCGTCATCGGACTGTCCGCCAGTTGGTTCATCAGCTCGATCACAGGCCTGCTCTCGCCGCTTGGTGCCCCCGCTTCGGACAACGTGTTCCTGCGTCCGGACAATGCTATCAGACTGGCAAAGGCCCTGATCGAGGCACTTGTGCTGCTTCCATTTATTCTCCGGCGTCAGCGCACGCACGGCGATGCCATCGCCACGCTGGGCTGGGGCTTTGCAGCAGGGCTGGTCGCTGTCACCCTGATCGTGGTCGCCGAACGCCTGCTGTTCGCTGGATTGTTTGACTTCAGTACTGACTACCGTGTGGCAGGCCCGTTTTCCAGCATGCGCGTTGGCGGCGGGCATATTGGCGCTTATGCCGCGATGGTGCTGCCGTTTTCCATAACGTTGTTTCGGTGGCGCCCGCGGTGGCAGGGCGAAACGCTGGCGTTTCTGGTCTGTGTCTGCGGCGGCTACACGGTTACTGTTACATTCGCGCGCGCGGCCTATGCGGCATGTGCGGTCGCGATGGTGGTCGCTGGATTGGGCTGGCTCTGGGTCGCGAACATTCATCGTGTCCGCGCGATCCTGGCTGGTATCGCGCCGCTGGTACTGGTTTTGGCGGGGCTTGGGATCACCGCTGCGATAACCGGCATGCATTCCCGGCTGGAAGCCAGCGCGGCGGATTTCGTGACCCGGCAAGATAACTGGCGTGCGGGGATGGCCGTGCGCGATCGCGGTATCCTGCCCGGGATCTTCGGTATGGGGCTGGGCACCTATCAGCGCGCGATGGAAATGCGATCGCAGGTGAACCGACCGAGCGACTTGGTCCTGAAACATGATGGGGCAGGGCCATACCTGTCGATACGCGTCTCCTCGCCCTTCTTTCTTGGGCAGAAAATCTCCCTGCCGCGTTCTGGTTCGTTGCATCTGACCCTAAGCGCCCGTTCGCCTGACGGGTCGAGGTTCGGAGTGTCGGTTTGCGACAAGGTATTGCTGTATTCCGATAACTGCCGGGCTACCGAAGTCATATTGTCCGAGGGCGGCAGTTGGTTGCCCGTCCAGGCAACTTTTCCTTCCGCGGCCCTGGGCGGTGCCGCGCTTGACGGATGGCTCCACCGGCCGGTGGAACTGTCGATTTACGGGCAGCAGGGCCACACGATCGAGGTCCGGGCGATCGATCTGACCGACGATGACGGGCATGCTCTGCTCGTCAACGGCAATTTCGTCCGGCGTCTGGACCGATGGCTATTCACCGACGACAGCCATGTGTCGTGGCGGATGCTGAACGAGTTTCTGATGCTGTTTTTTGAAACCGGGGCACTGGGCCTGTTGGCATACTGCATGCTGGCGGCTGTGGCGCTGATCGGGGCCAGCCGCGCGGTTCGCGCCGGCCGGCTGGAGGGGGCGGCCGTCGCCGGTTCCGTGATGGCATTCCTGATTTCAGGGATGTTTGACAATGTGCTGGAAGCGCCGCGCCCGGGAATGTTGTTCTTTCTGGTATGCTTCTGCGGGTTGATACAGTTTCAGTCCGCATCCGCCAGGCCGGCCGCATAGTCCCTTGGCTGGGCGGTCAACGGCGGCGCGGACGCGTTCGAACCAGACCGAGGCCACCCAAGCCGGCCGCAAACAACATCAGTGCGGCAGGTTCTGGCGCCGCGATGGCACTTGCGGTGGAAATACTGGTGATCACGGTGCCCCAGGATGAATTGGTTGCAGCGTATTCCTGGAACAGCCAGAAAGTGGAAGGATTGGTTGGATCCACGGTGGTCCAGGAATAGTCACCCCAGCGGTTTGTGCCGGCGGGAGCATTGGAATAATTGCTGGCGGGGCTGATGAAAGAAGCTTGGGGCGTGCCACATTGCGAGGTCGCAACCGAGCACACGGCGTAATAATCGCCGATATTGTTTGCCGCCCCGGACCCGTTGAAAGCGATAACAAACGTGCCATCCGCGTTCGCTGAAATCGATGGGTAGGTCAGGTTCAATCCTGGCATGGTCAGGTATCCATTTGCGACAACACTATCGTTGGTTGCATTTAGGATGACCCAGGCGATCACGTCGGCTGTGCCGTTGGATACCGTGTCGACGAAAT
>JAKBCJ010000414.1 GCA_021807975.1 Pseudomonadota bacterium
TATCCGCCGCGTTTTCCGGCACCGGCAGCGGTAGTGCCGCGTTGCCATCGGTCCAGCGGCGCAGGATGGTGGGGGAATGCCATTCCGGCGTCCACCAGCCTTCATCCAGGTTCGGATCGTCCAGCGCCACCGGCCTGACATGATCGCCGGATCGCACGGTCAGCGCGCATAGCTGCACGCCCATGCGCCGTTCATCCGCTATCCACGGGGCGGTGTCGAACCGGAACCCGCTGCGCGACACCAGCCGGACACGATCGGCGCCACCAGGGACGATGAACAGGTAGTGGCGTTCGCCGGGCCTGACCGGGTTTATCCGGCGTCCATCGACGATCAGATGCAGGTCCGGATCGTTTGTTGCCGGCGGGGACTCCGCCAGCGGCATGCCGATCTGTTCCGCCCGCCGGGCGATAGCCTGCCAGATCGGCCGGACGCGGCCGGGATCGTCGGCGAAGGGTGCGCAGGACTCGCCGAACCGGCGGTCCATGTCGTTGGTCAGGTCCGGATGCAGGTGCAGCGGGACGTCGGCATTGGAGAACATGCCGCGGTTGCCGGTATCCAGGTAGGATTCGACCGGCAAATCCTCGGCCAGCAGGATGTCGTGGGTTTCCAGTTCGATGTGGTAATACGTCACACGGGACCGGGTTTCCCGCACGATGCTGGACCCGTTGACCAGCAGGCGGATCGGGATCAGCAGCCCGTCACGCAGCACCGCGTGTTCGGGGGACAGGAACAGGCTCCGGCTTGGCTGGCCGATCCCGAACGCCCCGGCGCGGACCCGGATCGGCTGCGCCCGGTGCGGCGCGGGACGGCGCGTCAGGTCCATATGACGGTAGCCGATCCACTGGATGGGGCGTTTGGCGCCGGACGCGGTGACGACGGTGTCGCCGATCGCCAGCGCCTCGACCGCGACATCGCCGCGATCGGTGCGGATCCGTGTGCCGGGGCAGAAGCATGGCGCCGTGGTGGTCAGCACCCCGGCGGGGCTGACGGCGAAGCGGGCGGTGGCCAGGTTGCTGTTCGCACCCAGCGTCAGGTCGATGGCGGGGTGGGCGGAGCGGAGGATTTCCAGCGTATTGCTGTTGACGATGGTGGCGGAGGTTGCGTCGGTAACCCCGGTCAGATCGATGGTGTCACCGGCCTGAAAGCCATCGATCTGGCCGGCGAACTGTGTGGGATCGAAGGCCAGGGTGCCGGTGTTGGCGGCGAACACGATCGTCTCGCCGGCCGACACGGTGCCGGTGATATCCAGCGTGCTGCCGGCTGCGATGGTGGTGGTGCCGGTTCCGGTCAGGCTGGCGATGGTGACGCTGGACGGGTCGATAACGATGGCGCCGTTGTTGACGACAGCGGCGGCGCCGGACAATGACGCGTTCAGCAGCGACAGCGTGCCCGCGTTGGTCAGAACGCTTCCGGCGGCCAGTGTGTTGGAGCCGGTCAGCGTCCAGTTGGCGCCCGTGTCGATCTGCGTTTGCGCGAAGCCGGTGTAATGCGAACCGAGCCCCGAGAGCGTGCCGGCGGATGCGGCGGATGCGAACTCCAGCGTGCTGACGGCGTTGCCGCCGATGGCGTTGCCGCCGTCCACGATGCCGGAGAACACCGCCCCAGGATCGACGATCAGCCGGTTCGCGAAGCCGGCGAGAAGCTTGACCGCCGCGGTCGCACCCGCGATGGTGCCGGCGTTCGTAACGGTGGAAGCCGCATTATGGCCCACCTGGTTAGTGTAGACGAAATCGACGCCGAATCCGGTCCCCGCGATCGTCCCGCCGGATACATTGGTCAGCGAGGTGGCGCCGATGCCGGCAACGCCATATCCCACGGTGCTGAGGATCGAACCGGCGTTGACGATGGTCCCGCCATTGCCCAGATCGATGGCGGCGTTCTGGAATTGCCCGACAGATATTGCGCTGCTCAGCCGGATGACCCCATGAATGCCGTTGGTTATAGTACCGGCCGACACCATATAGACTCCGGAGGTGACCGTGCCGTCGTTTCCGAAATTGCTGGCGCCGTTAGTCGCTATGTAAATGTAAGATGTTACCAGTCCGGCGTTGCCGATGGTTGCTTGCTGACCGGTACGAACAGACCCAGCGATCGTACCGCCCGAAAGATTGACAACCGATCCGCCGCCCGCCAGATCGATTCCGCTGGAGAAGGTGGCTGATCCCACCACGGTCGTTCCGCCGATGTAACCGGCGTTTACCACCGTCTCGGCGCCGCCCGCCCGCCCGTAGACGGCGTGGTTGTACCCGCCTTGGGGCAAGACGTAGTGTATTGTCCCGGTATTCGACAGAATCGCGCCGGGGGTCAGCGTGACGATCCCAAGGACAACGCCGTTGTTGATCAGCGTGCCCGCGTTGGTCAGCGTGCCCTGATTGGTCAGCACATAGGTGGCCGCCAGCGTGTTCGCCCCGGCCACCGTCCAGTTGGCGCCTGTGTCCACGGTGACACGGCCGAACCTGGTAAAATTCGTACCGAGCGCGGAGAGGGTTCCGTTGCCGCGGGCCGCAAGCTCCAGCGTGCTATAGGAGACGTAGCGGCCAGCGCCGTTGCCGCCGTTGACGGTGCCGTTGAAGACCGCGCCGGCGCGGTCGATCACCCGGTTATGCTGGAACCCGTTCAGTTGAACCGCGGCGCCGCCGGTGCCGGTTATTGTGCCGCTGTTGTCCACGGTGCTGGACCCGTAGCGGCCGCGCACACCAACCGATCCGGCGATGGTGCCGATGTTGGTTACGGTGCCTCCAGCATAGAGATCGACGCCGAAGTTGCTGCCGCCGGCGATCAGGCCGCTGTTGGTCACGGTGCCGGCGTCGGCGGCGTTGCCGATTGTGCCGCCGATATGGATGCCATAGTTGGTGCCGGCGATCGTGCCGCCGGTGGCGTTGGTGACCGACCCCCCGGCAAGCAGCATGACTCCCGCGCCGCTTGTCCCGACGATGCTGCCATAGTTGGTCAGACCGGCCGGGCTGCCGGCAATTTCCACCCCGTAAGCGGCGCCGGAAATTGTAATGCCGGCCGCGTTGGTAATCGTGCCGGTCGCGATCCTGGTGGCCATGGCGATGTTCCTGCCGGCTCTATTGGATGAAGGCGCCAGCGCGGAGGCTTTCGCCCGGGCCGGGGATGGCGGTCGTCATTGTGGTTTGCATGAAAGCGGCCGGTCGGGCCTGAATGGCTGCTTGTATAGTCATGCAGTCTGTCCCCGTTGCTTGCCGCGGGGCGGCGGACCCCGCGGCGCGTTCCACCGTATTCTAGCGCGGGACAGCGCGGGACTGTTTGTCCCAGCGTATCAGCGAATCCCCGATTTCTTGACGTTTTGTCTCAGACCGCCGGAAATAACGTCCCGGTCAGGCCTTCGCTGTTCCGGGGCCGCAGCCCGCGCATCCAATCATTGATGAACGTGGCCTGGTTCGGCCCAGCGCCATCGTGGTCGCCCGCCCGAGCCTCTGCCCGGGCCTCGCTCGGTGTCATACCGAAGGCGCGGCGGAATGCCCGGCTGAACTGGGCGTCGCTGGTGAACCCGTGCGCATGGGCGATATCCCCGATGCGCGCCCGCGGCTGAGCCGGGTCGGCGATCGTCAGGAAGCAGCGCCGCAGCCGGCGGCTTTGGATATAGGCGGCGACCCCACCATCCTCCATGAACAGGCGGTACAGCACGGCGCGCGAGAGGCCGAACCGCCGGGTCAGCATGTCGGGGCCAAGCGCCGGGTTGGCGATGTTCGCGTCGATGAAATTCCGCACGGCCTGGCCAGCCGCCGCCGCGCGGTAGGGATTGGTTTCCTCTTGCGCGCGTGCGTTGGCACCCAGGCAGGCAGCGACCAGCCTGATCGATCCGCCGGCGAGCATGCTGCCGGCTTCCCGGGTCAAGTTGGCGGCGGCGCCGACCAAGGCCTGGATATGCGCGCCCAGCACTGAGCCCAGCGGTGAGGCGGCGGGCAATACCATCCCGTGCAGGGTGTCGGGACGTTCGAGCAGTGGCGCCAGTTCGGCGCGCGGAAGCGTCAGCGTGGTGTTGTCGAAATCGGTGTTGAATGTGCTGAATGTCTGCGCGAGGTCGATGATCTTAACGTCGCCCGGCCGCACGGTGTTTTGCACCTCTCCGTAAGTGCCATCGCAGACGCCATGACGGTAAACCTGAATCAGGTAGTGATCTATCCCTTCCCTGGCGATCAGGCTGCGGGTGCGGCGGAAATGCTGGGCATCGGCCTTGGCATGGACCAGCAGGGCCTGGCCGAAATGCACCGAGCTGGCAGACGCGGTCAGGTTCAGGCGGGCTCTGTCGTCGGGGGG
>JAKBCJ010000415.1 GCA_021807975.1 Pseudomonadota bacterium
TCGAAGGACGAACTCATGGCCACGTCCGACGCGATCAGCATCCACATGGTGCTGTCCGACCGCAGCCGCGGCCTGATTGGCAAGGCGGACATCGCCCGGATGAAGCACGGCGCTATTATCGTAAACACGTCTCGCGGGCCGATCATCGACGAGGCGGCGATGCTGGAAGCGCTGCACGCCAACAAGATCGTCGCCGCGCTGGATGTGTACGACCGCGAACCGCTGCCGTCCGGCCATCCGCTGCGCACCGCGCCGAACACGATACTAAGCCCGCATCTGGGCTATTGCGTGAAGGAGACCTGGGACGGCTTCTACCCGCAAATGATCGAAAATGCCTTGGCATTCATGGACGGCAAGCCCGTGCGCGTCACAAACCCCGAGGTGTTGAAGTAGCGGTTACCGCCGCTTCAACGCCCGCGCCACCGCGTCCGGTTCTGCCTCGATCACCCGCAACAAGGTCGAAGCCGGGCCGGACGGCCGGCGGCGCCCCTGTTCGTATTGCTGCACTGTATCCAGTGTCAGCCCGAATGTCTGTGCGAACTGTGCCTGGCTAAGCCCCATCCGCGTGCGTAAATCCCGCACGTCCTCAGGGGTTTGGACGGGATAGACGCGGGTTGATTCGGACAGGTTTTCATCGGTCCAGTCGCTGCCATCGGCGGCGGCCATGGCGTCGATTTCGGTGTCGGTGAATGTCCGGCTCTGCGCCAGCTCGATCAACCGAGCGGCTTCGGTTTCGTCGATGTTAGTTTTGGAACGCCGCACAATAGACATCACGCTCTCTCCTGTTTGCCGGGCGCAGACTGATAATCCGTCTGGCCCCGGCCTTATCCGTATAAACGCACACCAAAACCGTCTGACCGATCATCCCGATCGCAACCATGCGGTCTTCGTCGTAGTCGAAACGCAGGTCTGCCTTTTCGAGCGTTGGCCGTTCGAACAGCAGAACCGCCAGATCGAATGGCAAACCCCGATTAAGCAGGTTAGTTTTGCTTTTGTCCGGGTCCCATTCAAAGCTCCTCTCGAGCGGTGCAATCATCATATACGTCAAAGACTGATATACGTCAAGGACGTACCCTCCTCTGCCAGAAGTTTCCTCCGGCATCCTGCCCATCAACAGGTTAAGCTTCGGTTAACACCTCATGCCCAACGATCTGGCCGTTATCGTCCCGACACTGAACGCCGCCGCTTATCTGCCAGCCACCCTGGCGGCCCTGGGCGACGTGAGGGAGATTATTGTCGTTGACGGCGGCAGCACCGACGACACGATCGGCGCAGCCAGGAACGCCCGAATTCTAACCTCCGCAAAAGGCCGAGGCTCCCAGCTCGCCGCCGGAATCCAAGCCGCCACGCACCCGTGGCTGCTGCTGCTCCATGCCGACACGATCCTGGCGCCCGGTTGGCGCGCCGCGCTGCATACCGATCCCGGCAAGGCTGGCTATTTCCGCTTCGCCCTCGACAGCGCCGACCCGCGCGCCCGGCGTCTGGAGCGTCTGGTCGCGTGGCGATGCCGCGTTTTGGGCCTGCCCTACGGCGACCAGGGCCTGCTGATCCACAAAGACCTGCTTGCCAGTGTCGGCGGCATGAGCAACCTGCCGTTGATGGAGGATGTTGACTTGATTCGCCGCCTCGGTCGCCGCCGCCTGGTTGCTCTGCCAGCCGCGGCCACGACGTCGGCCGCGAAGTGGGAACGTCAGGGCTACCTCCGCCGTTCCGCCCGCAATCTGGGTTGCCTCGCGCTGTGGTTTGCCGGGGTTCCAGTCCCGTGGATACGGCGCCTGTACGGATGAAACCCACCGTCATCGTCTTTGCCCGGGCACCACGGCTGGGGACGGTAAAGCGCCGCCTGGCCCGGGAGATCGGCGACCGTGCCGCCCTGCGCTTTCATACCGCGACGCTGACGGCGCTGGTTCGGGACCTGAAGCGCAACCGGTTGAATGTTGTTGTCGCGCTGACGCCCGATCGCGCGCGGGTGCGATTGCCGGTGCCGGCGATACACCAAGGCCATGGCGGCCTCGGCCAGCGCATGAGCCGGGCATTGAGCCGGTACCGCCACGTTGCGCTGATCGGCTGCGACATTCCCGAAGCCCGGGCGACCGACGTTCACGCCGCTTTTCGTTTGCTCGGTAGCAACGACGCCGTTTTCGGTCCCGCGGCGGACGGTGGCTTCTGGCTGATCGCCGTAGGGCCTCGCCGCCCGTCCGATCTGTTCGGCGCTGCGCGCTGGTCCACCGAACATGCCCTGGCCGACACGCTGGGGCAATTTCGCCGCCATCGCGTCGGCTTCCTTCGTACTCTATCCGATGTGGACACGAAGGCGGACCATGACCGTGCCGCTCTATGCACATTCCCCATCGGGCGCCATAGTCCCGCCGCCTGAGCCGGGAAGGAAGCGCTTGCATGGAGTTGCCGTCGATCGTGCCACCGTCGTTCGGAACGCCTTGGCCGGAGGCCCCGGCGGACGTCGCCGGCATGCACTGGATGTGGCTGGAAGAAGCCGCCCATTTCGCGACGGAAAACGAAACCCCGTGGCCGCACGACCTTCGCCTGCACCTGGAAAGCGGCTTCTTCGAACCGCCGCCCGATAATCGAATCCTGGGTCCGATCCGCCCTCGCGGTCCGGCCAACGGTTTGGTGCTGCGCCGGGGTTTCAAGATCGCATCCTGGGGCGATACCGATCAGGCCGACTTCACGTTCTCCGCCGCCAAAAGCTACTTGAGCATGCTGGCCGGCATCGCCGTCATGGACGGTCTGATCGCCGACCTGGACGAACCCGTCCGCCGCACCGTCGATGACGGCGGCTTCGACAGCGAGCAAAACCGTGCAGTCACCTGGCGGCATTTGCTGCAGAACACATCGGAATGGGAAGGCGAGCTGTTCGGCAAATCCGACCTGATCGACCGTAACCGCAACCTGGGCCTGGAGGGCAGGGGCCGGAAGGGCGACCCGCGGCCATTGCAAGCCCCGGGGCATCATTGGGAATACAACGATGTTCGCGTCAACCGGCTCAGTCTCGCACTGCTGCGCCGCTTCCGCCGTCCGCTGCCGGATGTGTTCCGCGAACGCATCATGGACCCGATCGGCGCCTCGCGGGACTGGTCGTGGCATGGCTACAGCACCTCGTCCATCGAGATCGACGGACGCATGATCGAAAGCGTCTCCGGCGGCACCCACTGGGGCGGCGGGATGCTGATCCATGCGGAGGATCAGGCCCGCATCGGTCTGTTGATGCTGCGCAAGGGCGAGTGGAACGGCAAGCGCATCCTGCCCGAAAGCTGGGTCGCGGAGTCGATCCGTCCCTGCGCGCTGAACCCGGTGTATGGACTGTTGTGGTGGCTGAATACCAACAACGCACGCTACGCCAGCGGGCCGGCCAACAGCTTCTTCGCGTCCGGCGCGGGTGGCAATCTGACCTGGATTGCGCCAGAACAAGAAATCGTCGCGGTGCTGCGCTGGTGCGATCCCACCGCGATCGACACGTTTATCCGATTGATCATGCAGGCGGTTGTAGAATGAAGACGTACGAAACCATCACGGTCGGACACCCCGGTGAACACCTCGTCCTGGTGACGCTGAACCGGCCGGAGGTCGCCAATGCGATGAATACCCAGATGGGGCTGGACCTGCTGGACGTGTTCGATGGTTTCTGTGCCGCACCCAACAAACAGCGTTGCATCGTATTGACCGGGGCAGGGACCAAGGCGTTCTGTGCCGGCGGCGACCTGAAGCAGCGCAACGGTATGACTGATGAGATGTGGCAAGATCAGCACTTGATCTTTGAGCGGATGATCAGGGCGATGGTCGGTTGCCCGGTGCCGATCATCGCGGCGGTCAATGGTGCTGCTTACGCCGGCGGAATGGAAATCTCGCTGTGTGCCGACTTCATCTATGCGTCGGAGAACGCTCGCTTCGCGTTGACCGAAGTGACCTTGGGCATCATGCCCGGCGCCGGCGGCACGCAGAACCTGCCGCGCGCGGTGGGCGGCAGGCGCGCTAAGGAAATCCTGCTGACCGGACGCCCGTTCACTGTACAGCAGGCGCTGGAATGGGGCATGGTCAACCGCATCTGCAAGGCCGAAACGCTGCTGGCGGAGGCGTTGGAAACCGCCGCTGTCATCGCCGGCAATGCCCCGATCTCCACGCGCCAGATCAAGCAGTCCGTCAACATGGGTCTGAACACCGACCTGCAGACGGGCATGATGTTTGAGATCGAGGCCTATAACCGTATGGTTCCGACCGACGACCGCCGCGAGGGGATCGCGGCGTTCAACGAAAACGCAAGCCGGT